>JAFNZJ010000107.1 GCA_017382915.1 Clostridia bacterium
CCGTATGCGGTGTAGATTAAATCATCCTTATTATTATCGCTATATTCTACATTTTTGCAAAGCCAGTTTAAAATATACTGCTCAAAATCATATACCGTGTGACCGTCTGTTGCGGCGATTTTTTCAAGGTCGGACTTTATTTTTGAAATAGCCGCCTTAAATTTCCCTGACATTTCATCTCTTTTACTTGATGAAACGGTGTACTCGTCATCGGCCATTATTAAAATAATATTGTCATTGCTATCTTTTTTATAAGAATAGTGGTTTGGTATCCAAAAATATTCGGGGTAATCATCCCTAACGGCGGTGTATATAAGGCGCAGCTGCTTTTCGGTTATATCGCCCATATAAATTTCACCCACCGTGCGTTTTGCAAGGGCGTTTTTTAGCTTTTTATAGGCTGTAAGCTCTTTGCCGTTAAGCTGTGAGGCGTAATAATAATTCTTTGGCAAAACATATGAAAGTTTGCATGATGCAAGCCCAAAATCCACCTCTTTATCGGATGTGGTTTTCACTTTTGAAGGACTTTTTTGTTTTTTGGGGGTGGATGCTTTGCTTTGCGTACTGCTTATATTGCTGCTTGTTATGGCTTGGGTGTGTGAATTTGGTACTAGCGAAGCGGTTTCATTGTAGGCGGTGCTTTGGGGTGCCGCCATACCGCATGAACAAAGCAGTAAAACAAAAGCAACAATTAAAGCAACGGATTTAATTGTTTTGTAAGTCTTCAAAAAACCACCTCCCTAGTGAATATAATATTTATTATTTATCCAAACTCCGTTTACAGCGGTTGCGGTTATATCTTTTACAGCCGCTTTAAGGGTAGTACAATTATCATAGTAATCTTTGTATGAAATATCGGTGTCACTTAATGAGTTAAGCAAAAAATAATTTTTGGTATCAGCCGCAGTTAAAAACCTACCTGTTATAAGGGCAATAAGCTTAGCATAAAAACACATTCTTTCATAATCGGGCTCATTCTCTGCCAAAAGCATTTCTGCCACCGAACTGCCGTAAAAATGCAGTGTTTCATCAAGCGCCAAAGTATTTTTGTTGCCAGAAGGGGCGGGCAGTCCGTATGGGGTGTCACAGGTAATACCGCCAAGCGTGTTGGTAATCCGCACACAAAGGTCGGTATTTGCCAAAATTTTGCGGTCGGCGCTTTTGCCTAAAAATTTTGCCTTTTCATATTCGGCTACATCTTTGGGTAACTGCTCATTGCTGTTTTTTATAGCCAATTTTGGAAAGCAGGTAACCTTTATGCCAAAGGCTGTGCTTATTTCAATAATAAAATCCACCGGTGCATCATTTAAACTAAGAATAACGGTGGCACTTATATCATTATATGGTGCAGATGTAAAGGGCACATCGGCGGCGGTTGTTTGATTATTTTCTTTAGTAAAAAGCGGCACCGCCGCAATGAAGCAGGAAAGTAAGCATATAGCAAACGAAAACAAAAACGAAGATATTGGCTTATAAAAAGGCTTAAACATAAAAACACCCGTTTTTTGTTTTAGTTTGCCCTTTAAAGTCAATTATACACCCCTTTTGCCTAAAAATAAAGTAAAATCTTTAAATTGTAGCAATAATCAACATTTAAATTTAAAAAAGCACTTGCACAAGGGTCTTTAATATAGTATAATTATCATATATTATGAGTTAGTATGTTTGGAGGCATATTATGAACGAATTTAACATGACAACCCTACTTGGAATTTTGCGAAAATGTATTTGGTATATGGTTACAGTAGCTGTGATTTTTGCAGTAATCGCATACTGTTTTTGCAGCTTTGTTGCCGTACCTACATACCAGTCAAAAATATCTTTCATAGGCACCAACGGCGGTATGTCTGACCTTAGCGAAGAAGAAATGGCAGTAATCTCTAAAATCAACAGTGCCGATATTGCCGCATCTTTGGTGCTGATTCCCACCTTTGTTGATGTGTTTAAAGAGGCGGACCTTTACGAACAGGTAGCTGAGAGCGTTAAAAAGGTTGGTCTTGATTACAGCGCCACCCAAATAAAATCAATGGTATCGGTTTCTGCCCGTTCTGAAGATTCACTTTATATTGATATTACCGTAACCACCACTAATCCCAAACATTCGGTAATCATTGCAGAGGCTATTTATGGTCTTGGCGGCGACTTTGTTATTTCAAAAATGCCAAGGGCATATGTTGCTACAATGGGTAATACAGGCGGTACCGCCACACAAAACTACCCCAACGCACCAATCACCATTATTTTGGCCGCATTTTTGGGCGCCGTATTTGTGTTTGTAATTGCCATTATAATAAATATGATGGATAAAACCATTAAGGGCGAAAAAGATTTTTCAGCAAACTATGACATTCCTATTTTGGGTAACATACCCAACTTTAAAACCGCAGCAAGAGAGGAGAAGAAGTAATTATGAAAAACAACGAACTTTACAGGTCTAAAACCTCGTACGAAGACAGAGCGGTTGACCAAGGTAGTAAATCTGTACCTTTTGCTGTTGTTGAATCATATAAAGCAATTCGTACCAACCTTATGTTTCTTCTTTCTCAAACCCGTAGCCGCACCTTTGAAATCTCCAGTTCATTGCCGGGTGAGGGCAAATCATCCTGTGCGGTTAACCTTGCTATAGCATTTTCACAGCTTGGCAACAAAATTTTGCTTATTGACGCTGACCTTCGTAAGCCTTCGGTTTACCGTAAACTCCGCCTTCAAAATGTTAAGGGACTTAGCTCAGTTTTAGTAGGCTTTTGCGACTTTAATGAAGCAGTAGTCCAGGTTAACCCCAATTTTGATGTTTTGGTATCAGGTCCTACCCCTCCAAACCCATCTGAGCTTTTAGGCTCTGACCAAATGACCGAGCTTTTAGAGTCAATTAAAGACAAGTACGATTATGTAGTTATTGATACCCCGCCCGTAAATGTTGTTTCGGACGCCGTTGTTTTGGCACCCAAAACTGAGGGTATTGTAATGGTAGTTCAGGACAGAAAAACCACCCATGACCAGTTTAACAGAGCGGTATCTGCCCTTAGCTTTGCAAATGCGCGTCTGCTTGGCGTTGTATTAAACAGCAGCTCTGACCGCAGTGCAAAATACCCCTCAAAGACACAGCGTTACCAGTACTAATATGTTTGCGGATATACACGCACATATCCTATGTGATATTGATGATGGGCCAAAAACCTTTGAGCAGTCGGTGGAGCTTTTAAAATCGGCTTTTGAAAATGGTATTGACCGCATTGTTGCAACCCCACATTTTTATGCATCATATCACTCCCTTGATGAGCGCATCGCAAAGCGCGATGAGCGATTTAACATTTTAAATGAATATATAAGGCAAAGCGGTCTTACGGTAAAAATCTTACCCGGCTTTGAGGTGCGTTATTTTGATGGCATCTCTCGTTCAGATAGTCTTGATAAGCTTTGCATTAATAATTCAAAGGTCTTACTTTTAGAGCTTGGGTTAATCCCCATTACCGAAAAGGTAATTGATGAAATTGTTGAGCTTGATTATAGTGGCTACACCGTTGTTTTAGCCCATATTGAGCGTTACCATAAAATGCCCGGCTTTAAAGCAGTTCAGCAAATACTCAAAAATAAGTATGCCATAGCGCAGCTTACAGCATCATCTCTTTTGTCGGGGCCCTTTAAATCAGCAGCCTTTCGCCTGCTTAAGCAGTCACCAAATGTTGTTATAGCAAGTGATATGCATTCGGTTGATGTTAGACCCCCTGTTATTAGCCAGGCTTATGATGCCATTAAGGCAAAATTCGGCCCAGCAAAGCAAAACACAATTATCTATAATTCTAACCGATTATTCGACATAGTCGGGGAATAAATAGGAGGATGTTTTTGTGTTAAACACAAAAGATAAAATTTCGTTTAGAATACCGGTGCTAGTATTGGCAGATATTTTGCTTATTTCGGTATCTTTTTTAATTACCCATACCTTTGTTATACATTATGCCGACCATACAATGGACACCTTTTCAGATGTTTTAAAATCTCTGATTATATATGATGCTATTACCGTATTGTCCCTTATATGCTTTGGCAGTTACAGAAAGAAAATACTAAGCAAAGCCCCCGAAACGGTTGTTTCGGTTGCACTTTCAGTTTTGGTTTCACATATTGTCTGCGAAACAGTATTTTCAATACTTGGCACCAGATTTTATTTTGGTATGGTTGCAGCAGGTGCTATAAGTGCCGTGTTTGTAATAGTTTGCCATATATTGCAAAACCTTTTAAGAAACTTTTATTTAAGGTCTTTTTTAAGCAATGAGGAAGATGGTATACCCACCCTTATTATAGGTGCAGGCTTTACCGGTAAAATGGTTTATCATGAGCTTACAGCCAACCGCGATAGCGGCCTTAAGCCTGTTTGCTTTATTGATGATGATAAGGAAAAAATTTCATCCGAAATATGCGGTCTTAATGTTTACGGTCCTGCAATGCTTATACCCGAGCTTTGCAAAAAGCATAAAATAGGTATGATAATTTTTGCCATACCGTCCTGCCCTGTTGATGAAAGGGACAGAATTTTATCCATTTGCAGTAATTTAAACTGTGATATTCGTGTTATTCCATCCCTTAGTGAGCTTAAAAGCCAACAACCCCTTTTAACACAGGCACGCGCCATTGATTTTGAAAAGCTTCTTGGCCGTGATGCCATAAACATTGAAAATAATAAGGTGCAGGAATTCCTTTCAGGTAAGGTCTGCCTTGTTACAGGCGGTGGCGGTTCAATAGGCTCTGAGCTTTGTCGCCAAATAGTTAGAATGAACCCTAAAAAGGTTGTTATTGTTGATATTTATGAAAATAACGCCTATGAAATTCAGCATGAACTTATTCGCGATGGTTATGGCGATATAATTTCTGTTGAAATTGCATCGGTTAGGGATATGGCAAAAATGCGTGTCATTTTTGAGGAATATAAGTTTGATGTTATATTCCACGCAGCAG
>JAFNZJ010000108.1 GCA_017382915.1 Clostridia bacterium
GGGCAAATTTTTTAGACCGCCTGAATAGGGGCAAAATTCGGTTGCCTGCTCACCCTTTTCAATTTGAATATACTGATTTTGTAGAGAAATTTCAACCGTTTCGGTATACCAAAACACCAATAAAAGGGTTGTCTCTTTTGACAAAGTAAATGTGTTTGGCAGTGTTAAAAAGCCATCTATACCATCCCAATATAGCTGTAAATATTCGCAACCGCTTGCAGTATATGTGCCGGCGGGCAAAGTAACCCTGCCTACCGTTTCACCCGTTACCATAGCACCGCTAAAATTAAAGGTGCCGTCACTGTTAGGGATTATTTGCCAGCTATATTCATTTATTGCGCCGCTTTGGGGCTTTAAATTAGGGCAAAGATTGGGACTAATTAAGTAATCGCTTTTGCCGTAAAGGGTTAAATAATCATCATAAGTGCCATCAAAAACCGCTTCATTTTCATTTGTGCCGCCAATAAAATAACCGCCTAAATTCTTTGCGTTTTTTTGAAGGTCCACCGGTTTATAGGCACCCTTATAAACCGAAATTTTGTTGTTATTGAATTTTATCAAAAAATCACTTCCTTTTTAATATCCGGGCAGGTTTTAGCCCGCCTTTATTGGATATTATAAAGGATTTTTGAAATATTTCCCCCCACTGTTGATAAAAGTATAAATAAAACGCAAAGCAAGAAAAAAATTCTTCTCATCTCATCTCCGCCTTATAGCATAAAAGCGGCGAAGCCGCAATAATTATTCATTATTCATCAGCGTAAGCGGCTTCAATATTCATTATTCATTTGAAAATCCGCTCTATTTTAATGAATATTGAATAATGAATAATGAAAAATGAATAATACAAACAAAAAATCCGTCCTCAAAAGAGAACGGATTTTCGTTTGGCAGGGGCAGTAGGACTTGAACCCACGACGCACGGTTTTGGAGACCGACGCTCTACCAACTGAGCTATACCCCTAAATATAACGCCTATGTGTGCGAATGAGCCGAAAGCCACCTAAAATCAGCCCTTTAAGGCTGGTCCAGGTTTAAATGCTTTGGCTATGCGGTAAATTAAATGGTGGGCCATCAGGGACTCGAACCCCGGACCAACCGGTTATGAGCCGGTTGCTCTAACCAACTGAGCTAATGGCCCGCATACAAATTCTTGCGGTGCAAAAAACACCGCAAGAATTATTATACATAATTAAAACTGCTTTGTCAACAAAAAGTTGACCTATTTTTTAATATTTTTATTACTTATCAATTCTGCCGTAAAGGGGTAATGCGCCTGCATCCTTAACGGGGGTGCGGTCAGGATTGATTTCAGGCTTATAAGCCTCTTTGCGACCGGAGCGGCGGTCATTTCTGCCACGACCCGAACCACCCCTTCGGTAATCATTGCGGGGTCGGGGCTCCTTGCCTTCGGGGGCAATAACAACGCGTCGGCCGCTACCCTCACCAAAAGAGGTTGAAATAACACCATCAATAGCCTGAACGGTGGTGTGAATTATTCTTCTTTCATAGGGGTTCATTGGCTCTAAAGTGCGGCATTTGCCACTGCGAATAGCCTGCTCAGACATACGCTTTGCAAGGGCAATAAGGGTTTGCTCACGCTTTTGGCGGAAATCGCCTGTGTTAAGAACAACCCTATAATAACCGCTAACGCCTGCATTAGCAGCAAGTGATACAAGGTACTGAAGGGCATCAAGAGTTTCGCCCCTGTGACCGATAACCACACCAAGGCCCTCCCCTGTAAGGGTGATTTGTGAGCCGCCTTCAATTTCGGCAACAGTGATGGTAATATTCTGACAACCAAGCTTATCTAAAATTGTGTTAAGGTATACTACGCCCTTACCTGCGGGGGAATCTGCAGGTACTTCGCTTGCAGGCACCTCTTTAAGCTCTACCACGGGGGCGGGTGCTGCCTTAACGGCGGGTTTTGCTTTTTTAGAGTCGGATTTTTTATCATCCTTTTTGGCTTTGGGTTGTTTTACGGGTTTAGGGTCGGGAACTTCCACAAAAACCTTAACCTCTGCCCTACTGCCGCCAAAAATACCTAGGGTTTTTTTCTTTGGCAGTGATACTATTTCAAAATCAAAATCATCATCAAATGACAAATTAAGTTCTGCCATTGCTTTTTCTTTGGCTTCATCAACGGTATCGGCCACGCCGATTGCTTCCTTAATCAAAGTGATTTCCTCCATTTATATGCCGAAGTGCATCTTCGGTGGGTATTATTCTACGGTAGTGTCTACCTTATCTTTTATTGCTTTTTCCTCTTTATAACGCTTAAACAAATCTTTTGACTGCTCAGCAGCTATCATTTTTTGGGGACCGTAGGTGTACTGTAAAACTGCCTGAATTACGCCTGAAATAAGGCTGGAGCATGCCCAATAGAAACCGGCTGCACAGGTAACTGAAAAACCGATAAATAGTGAAATAAAGGGCATGGTAATCATCATACCGCCCATACGGGGGGCATCAGGATTAGTTTTCTTTTGAATTTGCATAGTAAGCAGGCTGCTTGCCATTGCGGCTGCGAATGCCAAAATGGGAATAAGCCAGGTTACATCAAAGTTGTTAAAAATGTCAATGTTGAATTCGGGGGTTTTGGTAAGGTCAATACCAAAGAAGGTAAAGTCAATACCACCCATTGCCTTTTGAATTTCGGCACCGGTATCACCAAGCTTATCAAGATTGCTGATAATATCAACCTCGGGGTATGCGGTATTATGAATAAGCTTTAAATTGGTAGCCGCTTCGGTAGCCTTTGTTATTAAATCAGCACTGGCGCCCACAATGTACTTTAATGGGCTTAAAACAACCTGATAAACGCCTATCATTATAGGAAAACGAATAAGCATAGGCAGGCAACCGCCCGACATTGAAACATTTTCTTCCTGATAAAGCTTTTGAAGTTCAGCGCTGTAACGCTGTTTATCATCACCATATTTTTGCTTTAATGCCTCCATCTTGGGGCGAATACGCATTTGTCCCACCGATGATTTCTGTGTTTTAATGCTAAGGGGAATCATAAGCAGGTTTACTATAAGGGTAAACACAAAAACTGCCCATGCAAAATTTCCGCTAAATAAAATACTAAGCTGTTCTAATATCCAGCCCAGTGGCTTTAAAAGAAAATCGAACATAGTTTTTTCAACTCCGTTATATAGCTAAGCGCCGAAAAACGGCACATATAAAGCATAGTTATTTCTTTTTCTTGGGTGGTACAGGGTCATACCCGCCCTTAAAAAGCGGATTACACCTAAGCAGGCGGCAAATAGCAAGTCCCGTACCCTTTAAGGCGCCGTGCACCTCAATCGCTTCAATGGCGTAGGCCGAACAGGTAGGCATAAACCTACAACAGTTTGGCTTGGTAGGTGAAATTTTTCTTTGATAAAACTTAATTACCCTAATCAGTAATTTTTTCATCTTCGGTAATAATGCCTTCTTTAATAAAGGCCCTTTTCAAATTATTTAAAATGACGGTGCTTTTTACACTTGGTGTTCTTACCCTGGCAACAAAGACAAAATCAAATCCGCCTGATAATTTAGGCAGTAGCTGTGAAAAGGCGGCAATAATAACCCGCTTTGCCCTGTTACGCTTTACAGCGCAGCCAATTTTTTTACCTGCGGTAATACCAACGCGGCAAACACCTAAACGGTTTTTTTGATAATAAACTACAACGGCAGGAAAAACCAAACACTTACCCCTACCGTAAAGGCGTTTAAAATCCTTATTTAGCTTAAAGGTTTCATATTTCATTTGGTTTTCACCCTTTCTACACTAAATAGAAAGACCACTTGCGGGGGTGTTACCCTAAGTGGCCCTTTAATTTAAGTGCTGAAAGACTTATGGCTTAGTAAGAAAGCTGCTTTCTACCCTTTGCACGGCGGCGGGCAAGAACCTTGCGACCGTTTCTGTCAGACATTCTTTTCATAAAGCCATGCTCTTTTTTACGATGCAATTTTTTAGGCTGATATGTTCTTTTCATTGCGTGAACCCTCCTTTAAAATCTATCGGCAATAGGTAATCATAAAAATTGCCGCTGGTCCGGAATAAGGTATATCATAAATTACCGGCCTATCAATTTAGAATTATACCCTATTTGATACCATAATGTCAACAACTTTTTTTAAAAAAGTTATTTCTTGTTTCTTTTAACTAATTAAACAAATAGTTACTGGGGATTTTTTATGCTTTAAGCATTTCTCTTAACTTTTTATCCTTCTTATAGCGTGCCACTATATTAACAAAGGCGGTTTTAAGGTAAGCCATTTCTTCAAGAGCTTCTAAAGCTGTGTTATAACGGGCTTCATTATCGGCAACTGCACCGCAAAGCACAACACCTACAACAACATTTTGCACTGCGCGGTCACCATCGGTATAAAACTCATTTAACATAGTAAAAAGCTTTTTGATGTTTTTCTTATTGTTTTCATCCAGCGCCTCACCAACCTTTGGCATAAGTGTGGTTTTAAAGAAATCAATATATAAAAATGTACCGTAGCGCGAAACGTGGGCTTTGTATTCATCCTTAAACTGGGGATAAACTGCCAAGGTTTTGGCACAGAATACCTCAATATTAAGTGAATTGCCTGTTTTTTCTTTGCTGGGCATTGCAATTTCACCATTTTTGCCTGTACGGGCAAAGCGTATACCAAGCTTACCCTTTAAGGTATCTAAAAAATCAAGTCCTGCCGATTCGGCATCACGCAAATCTTCAGGGTTTTCAAAAAGCCAAGATGAAGCATTTTCATATTCCCCTACCTCGCCCGAATCTGAAACGCCTGCTACATCTAAAAGCAGAAGTTTTCTTTCTTCATCGTGGCTGATTTTGAAGGAAAGCTTATCATTGGTGAAAACTGTTTTTTCATCATCGACAGCAAAGTTACCCGATTCAATTATACCCTTTAATTGCTCGGTAATTTTTTCTAAAATTTGACTGTTCATTAACTCAACACATCCTAAAATAATATATAATACAGTTTTTAATTACTGCTTTTTGCAAGTTCTTTTAAAGCTTTAATTCCTTTATGGCTTAAAGGTATAATAACTGCACCAATGGAATTGCCCAATGTCATAAGAAGTATATACCAAATTGATTTAATGCTAATTGCATCTGCCACAGCAAAGAAAAATGTTCCCGATGCAAAATGGTCAAACTCACAAACCAAAAAAATCATAATTGTAAAAAATGGGACTAAATGCTTTTGCAAAATGTTTTTGGCATTTTTAAAGCTATCAACAGCAAGGAACATTAAAAATCCGCAAAAAACTGCCGATACAATTATGCTTAATGGGTTGTTTTCAAGCTTTGCACCACAAATTTGATTGGCCCTGCTAAAAATTTTATAGACATAATCCTCCCTTAAAAGGAAGAAAAGAAGTCCTGTAA
This sequence comes from Clostridia bacterium, assembly GCA_017382915.1. Taxonomy (GTDB): domain Bacteria; phylum Bacillota; class Clostridia; order Oscillospirales; family Acutalibacteraceae; genus UMGS1279. Next base: position 5,388 of record JAFNZJ010000108.1, read on the forward strand.
TTATAGCACCTAAAACATTGCCAACCCAAATCGGTATAAGGGCAAAATTTTGCTGCTTATTTTGATTAAAGCAATAACCAACCTTTGAGGTATAAAAGCCAAAACCATAATAAAAAATAACAAATAAAGAAGCAGAAAATATTGCGGCACCCAGCGGTTTATTATCAACACTCAAATATGTTGCGGCACCTAATGAAAATACCATACCCGCCAAAATTCCGTTAGCCATTACAGACAAAAAGTTAAATAAGCGGGGTTTATAGTCTGCGGTATTTACCCTTTCGGGTCTATACAAATGCCTTTTATTATTTTGCATATTTTATCAACCTCTACTAACATCTATGATTTCAAAAACCAAAGCGCTTTGCTCATAGCCAAAAATATCAACAATTACATTGCCGGGAAAGGTGCTTGCCGTGGCATTATAATCAACTACATCCTTATTATAGTCAATTGTTTCCATAACGATGCGGTTGTTTGCGGTTTCAATTTCATCTTCAACCGCCTGAACATCCTCACCCTCTAAATAAAGGTATTTGTCCTTCATTACAAAAACAAGGTTATCTATAGCTTCATCAACCTGAATATTAGCGGCCGATATTTCACTATCAGTTTTAGCATCATCAAGTTGCTTTTGGGCTAAATAAAGTCTTTCAAAAGCGTTTCTGTCAAGTGACATTTTATCCTCTAAAAGGTCGCCCAGTTCAAAAAGTGCTTCCTTTCTTACATCAAATGCTGCCAAAAGCTGCTGCTTTTTGACTGCCATACTGTCATTTAAAGAAGAAATGGTTAAAGAAACAAATAATAATGCGCCAATAACTGCAAGTAAAATAACCGTTATAATGCCGATTATTATGTAGCGCAAAATGTGTTTTGATTTTACCACGCTTACCGCCTGCCTTTACATTATTTTACACTTAATTTATGAACAAATCTAGACAGTTTTAATCTCATTACCGCTAAAGGGTAAAAACTCAACCTTATCGGTCATTTTTGCAAGTCTTTCGGCCAAGGGATTAACCACAACATTTTCGGTGTGAAAATGGCCTGCATCAAAAATGCTGAAATTTATTTCATTTGCCGTAATTAAAACATTATGCTTAACATCTGCCGTAACCAGTGCGTCGGATACGCTTTTAGCCAGTTCAAGCTCACTGCCGCCCGAACCGCCGCAAACCGAAACGGTTTTAATTGGCTTTTTGGCATCGGTATAACGGACAACGCCGCCCAAACGACCTTTAATATATCCTGCAAAGACTTCGGCCGACATTTCTTCACTGAGTGTGCCCTTTCTGAATGAGAAGCCTTCCTCATCGGTAACGGCAGTAATATTTTTAAGACCTAAAGCCTTTGCCAAGCAGTCATTAACGCCACCCTCAGCAACATCTAAATTAGTGTGTGCCGAAATTACAGATATGCCTGCGGCAAGGCACTCATAAACGGCGCTGCCAACCAAAACCGATTTAAGCCCGTCAAAAATAATGGGATGATGCGTAATAATAAGCCCTGCATTATTTTCTTTTGCAAAGTCTATTGCATCGGGTGTGGCGTCAAGGCAAACCACCGCTTTGGTTACTGTTTGCTCAGCATCGCCCAAAAGAAGACCTGTGTTATCATAGCTAAGGGCGGTATTGGCAGGCGCAAAGCTATTTATTAAATTTAAAATTTCTTTTACCTTCATAAAACCACCCTTTTTAATTATTTGTTGGGATTAAATGAATCCTTAAGTGCTACTGTGCGGTTAATTATAATTTCATCATCGGTGCTGTCGCTGTCAACCGCAAAATAGCCCTGACGCATAAACTGAAATACATCGCCCGGTTTGGCAGATGCTACATCACCTTCAATTTTGGCGCCCCCGATAACCTGTAATGAGTTGGGATTAAGGTTATCGGCAAAGGATGAAACACCCTCCTCATCGGATGGGTTTTCAACCATAAATAAGCGGTCATAAAGGCGCACGGTTGCATCCTTTGCGGTCTTGGCAGATACCCAATGAAGTGTACCCTTAACCTTACGACCGTCGGGTGCATCGCCGCCCTTGGTTGCGGGGTCGTAGGTGCAGTGAACAGCGGTTATATTGCCATTTTCATCCTGCTCACAAGAGGCATACTTAATAAAGTATGCGCCCTTAAGTCTAACCTCTTTTAAGGGGCAAAGTCTGAAATATTTGCCTGGCGGGTCTAACATAAAGTCATCCTGCTCAATATAAATTTCTTTTGAAAATGTCACCTTTTTGGTGCCAAGCTCAGGCTTATTGGGGTTGATTTCAACCTCTAACTCCTCGGTTTTATTTTCATCATAATTATCAATAATAACCTTAAGAGGACGAAGTACCGCCATAGCGCGCTCAGCCTCACGGTTTAGGTAATCCCTAACGCAGGATTCAAAAAGGGCAAAGTCAATTACGCTGTATGCCTTTGAAACGCCGATTTTGGATACAAATTCCCTTACTGCCTCAGCGGGATATCCCCTACGACGCATACCGCAAATGGTGGCCATACGGGGGTCATCCCAACCGCTTACCAAGCCATCCTGCACCAGCTTTAAGCATTTACGCTTACTGGTTAAGGTGTAGTTAACATTCATACGGGCAAATTCAATTTGTCTGGGTGGGGTGGGAATATCAAGTGCCCTTAAGAACCAGTCATAAAGGGGACGGTGATTTTCAAACTCTAATGAACAAAGTGAATGGGTTACGCCCTCTTTAGCATCGGACAGGGGGTGTGCAAAGTCATACATTGGGTAAACGCACCACTTATCACCTGTTCTGTGATGGGGCACCTTCATAATGCGGTAGATAATGGGGTCACGCATATTAAGGTTTGGGGATGCCATATCAATTTTTGCGCGCAGTACCTTTTCACCGTTTTCAAACTCACCATCGGTCATACGCCTAAATAAATCAAGGTTTTCAGCTATGGTACGGTTACGGTAAGGACTTTCAGTACCGGGCTCGGTCAAGGTGCCACGATACTCACGCATTTCATCGGCCGAAAGGTCACAAACAAAGGCCAAGCCTTTTTCAATAAGCTTAACGGCACATTCATAAATAAAATCAAAATAGTCTGATGCGTAATAAACATTATCCCACTCAAAACCAAGCCACTTAATGTCCTCCATAATGGCGTCAACATACTCGGTATCCTCTTTAGTGGGGTTGGTATCATCAAGGCGAAGATTACATTTACCGCCATACTTTTCGGCAGTACCAAAGTCAATGCATATTGCCTTTGCGTGACCTATGTGTAAATAGCCGTTTGGCTCAGGCGGAAAGCGGGTTTGAACCTTAGTATAAACCCCCTCTTTTAAATCTTCATCAATAAAATCGTGAATAAAGTTACTGGGTTTTTCGGTAACCTCTTCCACATTAGTGGTTTTGCTGATATCTTCCATTTTCTTCTCCTTCAAGAAAAACTTTTTAAACTTTACTTTGAATAAAAGGCTATGGCATCATTTATTCTTTTTAGGGCTTCATCCTTACCTAATGCCTTCATAATGCCGCAAAGGTCGGGGGTGTTTACCCTGCCTGTAACTGCCAGACGAATTATTGTACTAACCTCACCGGGGTGACCCTTAAAGGCTTCGGGTGATGCTTTATAGGTTTTCATATCAGGGGCAAGGTCAAATTTGGGGCAAATACCCTTAATTTTTTCAAACCATTCGCTCTGCTCATCGGCGGGGTCATAAACCGTAATATATTCCTTTAAAAGGTCGGCCGCTAACGAAGCATCAATATTACCAGGTAGTGGCTCATAGCAGGGTATATAGGTTTCATTAAAGAAATATGCCGAATATTCTTTAGCATCGCTCCACTTGGCTAGGTCCTTACGGGGCTTTGGAACATCACGGTCAATGGCAAAAACCTTGCCTGTAAACTCTGCATCACGACTGAGTTTTTCATAAAAATCTGTATCAAACTGCTTTGCCCAGTCGGTTATTTTTTCTGTTACCTCGGCAGCCGATTTAAGGCTTATAATATTGCGCGATACATCTAAAAGCTTTACACCGTCAAAAAGGGCACCAGAAAGGCTCATCTTTTTAAGATTAAAGGGGAACTTTTTATAGCTTTCGGTTTTATTGGCCCTGCGCCACTGCTCAAACTCGGAGCTGGCAATGGTCATAAGGTACTCAATAACGGCCTCAGGCGGGAAGCCCTCCTCAATAAAATAGCGGACTGCGGCTTCGGGGTCCTTACGCTTTGAAATTTTACGCTTGCCGCCTTCATCCATTTTCATAATGGGGGCAACATGTGCATATTTGGGCGCCTTAAAGCCCAAAATTTTAAAAAGTTCTAAATGCTTGGGTGTGGATGAAATCCACTCATCACCACGAATAACATGGGTGGTGTGCATAAGGTGGTCATCCACGGCATGTGCAAAGTGATAGGTTGGTATGCCGTCAGATTTAAGCAGCACAAAATCCTCATCGTTTTCGGGCATTTCAATCTTACCCTTAATGCCATCGGTAAAGGTTATACGCCTTTCCTCACTGCCGCCCGATTTAAGGCGGATTACATAAGGCTTGCCTTCATCAATAAGGGCTTTAGCCTCATCTACCGTAATGTTCCTATGCTTTGCCCACTCACCGTGGTAGCCTGTACGGATTTTATTTTTCTCCTGCTCGGTCCTAACTGCCTCTAGCTCCTCAGCGGTGCAAAAGCAGGGGTAAGCAAGACCTTTTTTAATAAGCTCTTTAACATATGTTTGGTATATTTCGGCACGGTCGCTTTGGCGGTAGGGACCATATTCACCCTTAACGCCTTCATAGGTAAAGCCTTCATCCATATCAATGCCAAAGTTGTGAAGACCGTTTACTATATCCTCGGTGCCGCCTACAACCTCACGCTTTTTGTCGGTATCTTCAATACGGGTATACATAATACCGCCGGTGCTGTCTGCCATAATGCGGTTTGTAAGCGCCATAAATAAAACCCCTAAATGCAAATAGCCTGTTGGGCTGGGTGCTATACGGGTTACAGCCGCCCCCTCAAGCAAATTGCGGGCGGGATAAAGATTTTCATAATATTCGGGTGTGTGTTTTATATTCGGCAAAAGCAGTTCTGCCATTAATTCAAAATCACTCACGCGTACTTCCCCTTTTTACATCATATAAGTATATCTATTATCGCAAATTTTAAAGAAAATTACAACTGTTTTTTTAAAATTTTTATAAAAAATATAATTTTATATTGGTTGACTTTTACGCTTTAGTGTGTTAATATATTGATACGCTAATGCTTTAATATATCTTTACCCCTTGGAGGTTTATGATGATAAACATTAAAAATGATATGACCGACCGCCTTTTTGAGGCAATTTTAACCCTAAAATCTGTTGATGAGTGTTATAAGTTTTTTGAGGATGTTTGCACCATTAAAGAGATTAAGGCTATTTCACAGCGCCTTGAGGTGGCAAGAATGCTTACCGAAAAGCAGCTTTACAGCAAAATCGTGGCAGAAACCGGTGCCTCCACCGCAACCATAAGCCGTGTAAACCGCTCACTTATGTATGGCAGTGAAGGTTATGAAATTGTTTTTGACAGGCTGGGCAAAAAATAAATAATCTACTAAACCGCACGTAATAAATGTGCGGTTTTATAATATAATTTTTTAAGAGGTGTTTTTTATGAGCTTTAAAAATATAAACCCCGAACAAATAAATGAAAACTTTATTAAAAACATAGGCAGTGAATGGATGCTTATAACGGCAGGCAACAAGGATAAATACAATATGATGACCGCCAGTTGGGGCTTTGCGGGTGTTATGTGGAATTTCCCCACGGCTATAGCGGCGGTAAGACCGCAGCGCTACACCAAGAAATTTATTGACAGTGAAAGGTATTACACCCTTTCATTTTATGGTGATAATAAAAAAATTCACGGAGTATGCGGTAAGGAATCGGGCAGGGATGTAAATAAAACCGAAAAAACAGGGCTTACCCCACTGTTTGATAATGATACCGGTGCCCCCTACTTTGATGAGGCAAGACTGGTGCTTGTTTGCGAAAAGGTTTATGAGCAGCCGCTTACCCCAGACGGCTTTTATGATAATTTTATAAAAGACAGTGTATACCCCCAAAACGACTATCACATAATGTATTACGGCAAAATAGTAAAAGCCCTTATAAAGGAATAAAAAAAGGCTACGGGAATTCGCCCCGTAGCCTTTTAAATTTTAATGAAGTATTATTCCGCCCCAACCTGCAACATACTGTGCCAAAAGAACTACATCATCCAATGTAACGGCAGAATCACCATTGACATTTAAGGCATTTACATTGCATTCAACACTCCAACCTGCAACCTTTTGGGCAAGTACAACCACATCATCTAATGTAACAAAATTATCTCCGTTTGTATCACCGGGTTTATAGGGTGGTACATAGTTGTAATTAACAATTGATAATGCTTCATTTGCTTCTTTAATATTAATCGCGCTCCACTGGGTGGCGGTGCCTGTGTAGTTAACGGTAGTAAGGCTTGTGCAGTTTGCAAAGGCGCCGTAATCAATTGAAGTAACGCTTGTTGGAATAACTACACTGCGAAGAACAGTTGGCTCTCTGTAAAAGGTGTATGCGGGTATATACTTAACACCGTTTGGTATAACAACATCACTAATTTTGGGTGCTGCAATCAAGGTGCCATAATAGCCCTCAACCAAGCAGTTATTGGCGGCAAAGTACCTTTGGTTACCTGCAGATACAGTAATTTCCCTTAGGTTATCACAGGATGCAAAGGAAGAATAATCAATACTGGTGGTCTTTGCGGGGATGTTAATCTTTGTAATACCTGTGCAGTAGTTAAAGGCATTTGAGCCAATTTCTTCAAGGGCGTTTGGCAAAACAAGGGTGGTTAATTTATTGCAAAACTCAAAAGCTTCTTGGTCAATTACCTTTACACCCGCAGGTATATTTATTGATTCTAAGGCTGTACAGCTTTCAAATGCTTGATAGCCAATTTCTTCAAGGGTGCTTGGTAGCTGTACCCCTTTAAGCGCTTTGCAATAATAAAAGGTTCGGCTTGGAAGAATTTTTAAATTTTGTGGCAGATTTACGGTTTCAAGCTTTTTGCAGTTACCAAATACGCACGAACCTATACTGGTAACACTTGGGGGCAGGATAATGCTTACCATTTCATCGCAATAATAAAATCCGTCATTGCCTATTGATTTTACACCATCAGGAATAACAACACTTGTTATATTGCCGCAAATAGAAAAAGCATCTTCCCCTATTGCGACAACGGGGTATTCACCAAAATGTGAGGGAATAACAACATCGCCGCTAATGCTCATATTAACATCGGTAATGGTTGCCTCATTATTGGTTACGGTATAGGTGTAATAACCGCTTTGTATTGGCAAAGAGGTTTCAGCACTGACTACCGTAACGGTGGACATAATCAGTAAAACAGCAAGCAATAAAGATAAAAGTTTTTTCATAACAAATTTTTCCTTTTTAATAATTTTACTGCTTAATATTTTAGCACAATTTTTGCATTATATCAATAACTATATAAACTTTTTAAAATAAAAAAACACTGCGTTTTTTACGCAGTGTTTTTTGTTTTTATTTTATTATGCTGAAAGCTTTTGGTTTTTGGTTGCAAACTTAATTACAAACAGCACACCAACGGTCATTGCGGCACCAATTGCAAGGCAAACCCAAGCATTGCCAATAAAGGGTGCTATAAGGAAGTTGATAAAGGATATTGCCGCAACTGTAAGTGAATATGGCAGTTGTGTTGAAACATGGTTGATGTGGTCGCACTGAGCGCCTGCCGATGACATAATGGTGGTATCAGAAATTGGTGAGCAGTGGTCACCGCAAACAGAACCTGCAAGGCAGGCAGACATACCAATAATACCAACTGTGCTGCCAACGGGGAATATACTAAGAACAATAGGAATGAGAATACCAAATGTACCCCAAGATGTACCTGTTGCAAAGGAAATTCCGCATGCAACAAGGAATATAATTGCAGGCAAGAAGTTTTGAAGTGAGCCTGCTGATGCAAGCGCGCCGTTTACAAAGGCATCAGAATCTAAAAGGCCTGTCATATTTTTAAGTGAGCTTGCCATAGTAAGAATTAAGATTGCAGGTACCATAGCAATAAAGCCCTTGGGTATGCAAGCCATTGCATCCTTAAATGAAACAAGGCGGCGGGCAATAAAGTAAATTATAATTAAAACCAAAGCAAGCAAACCGCCTAAAGGCAGAGCAATGGTAGCATCCGTGCCCGAGAAGGCATCAACAAACCCTACCGATTTATCATAAAATTCGGCACCAAAGTTGCCGTCTTTATCAAAGCTTGCACCAACAAAGGGCAGTGCAATTACACAAATAACAATTAAAACAACTATGGGAATAATAAGGTCAATAACCCTTGCCTTATTGGTTACGGGCTCTTCCTCATCATTGCCTGTGGTGCTGCCGCCACTTGTGAACAAATCACCCTTCATAGCGTTAAGCTCATGCAGCTTCATTGGGCCGTAATCAAACTTCATAAGAGTAATTGCTATAATAAATACAAAGGTAAACAATGAATAGAAGTTATAAGGTATTGCCTGGCAGAAAAGTGTAATGCCGCTTGTACCCTCAGGGGTGTATGATGAAACGGCTGCCGCCCAGGATGAAATAGGCGCTATCATACAAACGGGTGCTGCGGTAGCATCAATAAGATATGAAAGCTTTGCGCGTGAGATTTTAGCCTTATCGGTAACGGGGCGCATTACTGCACCAACGGTAAGGCAGTTAAAATAGTCGTCTACAAAAATAAGTATACCAAACAGGAAGGTAGCAATTGAAGCACCTATTTTACCCTTAACATGCTTTGCTGCCCAGTTGCCAAACGCGCGTGAGCCGCCTGCCTTATTAAGCAGGGCAACTATAACACCTAAAAGCACCAAGAAAACAAAGATACCTGCAGTACCCTCAACCGAAGCAATAAAGCCGTTGGTAGTAACCGAATCAAGTGTTTTTATGGGATTAAAGCCTGATGCTAAAAGACCGCCTACTACTATACCGATAAAGAGTGATGAATAAACCTCTTTAGTAAGTAGGGCAAGACCGATTGCCACAATGGGCGGGAAAAGTGACCATAAAGTGCCAACGGGGCTTTGAATATTGCCGGTAAAGGCACAAAGCACACCAAAGCCAATAACAAAGGCAATTATAAGCACTTTTGGTATGATTTTTTTTGCTGTCATTTTTAAACCTCCAAAAATAAAATAAGCCACGGTAAACTGCGCTTACCGTGGCTAAATTAACAAAATAATTTATTATTAGGATAGCGCTCCACTAAAGTGACAGTTTATTACATATTCTGCAATAACCCAGCAAAAACAACCACGGTAAGGTTATTTTTACTTCGGCGATGTTTCCTTTCTCTTTAAGCGTTACCGCGCCAAAACAAAAGCTACTGATAAACACCGCAACCTCTATCAATAATATTAAACTGTAAGAAAATATTAACATAAAGTTAATAGTATGTCAACAAAAAGTTACTTTTTACCCTTTATTTCGTCCCAATACTTTTTATAGCTTTGTTCATTTTTATTTTCGCCAAAATTATAATAAACCTTATTTTTAAGCTCATTTGGCAAATACTGTTGCTCCACATAATGGCCCTCAAAAGCATGTGGGTATTTATAAAACTGACCTTTGACATCAGCATCCTCACCATCAAAATGCTTATTTTGAAGCTGACGCGGAACCGAAGTGGCTTTGCCCTTTTCAACATCTGCCATGGCGGCGGCAATAGCATCGTGACCTGAATTTGATTTTGGGCTGATGCTTACCAAAATAACGGCATCTGCCAAGGGTAGCCTTGCCTCCGGCAGGCCTAACATTAAGGCCGAATCAACACACGCCTTTACAATGGGCAGTATGCTTGGATGTGCCAGACCTACATCCTCTGCCGCGGTTACCAAAAGTCTGCGACAGGCCGACTGTAAATCACCCGCCGCCAAAAGCCTTGCCAAATAGTGCAGTGCCGCATCGGGGTCAGAGCCACGCATAGATTTTTGATAGGCCGAAATAACATCATAGTGGTCGTCACCTTCCCTATCATAACGCATTGCGCTTTTTTCGGTTAGGGTGTCGGCCAATTCATTACTGATTGTAATTTTGGTTTTACCATCAGTATAATCTCGCTCGCCGGTTAAAAAGCATAGCTCGGTGGCATTAAGTGCCTTACGCAAATCCCCGCCCGAGCCATAAGAAATTATCTTTAAAACATCTTTTTCCAAAACAAGGTCGGCAGAATTTTCATTTGCCAAAAAGTCAAATGCGCGCTTTATAAAAATTTCAATGTCGGCAGGGTCAAGCGTTTTAAATTCAAAAACGGTTGAACGGCTGAGTATAGCATTATATACATAAAAATACGGATTTTCGGTGGTGGATGCAATAAGGGTTATATCACCGTTTTCAATATATTCAAGCAGGGTTTGCTGCTGTTTTTTATTAAAATACTGAATTTCGTCCAAATAAAGCAAAATACCGTTTTGATTTTCTAAATCACTGCGGCTTGCTATAATTTCCTTTAAATCGGCGGTAGATGCGGTGGTTGCATTAAGATGATAAAGGGTTTTACCACTGCGGCGGGCAATGATATTTGCAACGGTGGTTTTACCCACACCCGAAGGACCGTAAAATATTAAATTAGGTATTTCACCGCTATCAATAATGCGGCGCAAAACCTTGCCATTATCTAACAAATGGTGCTGACCCACAACATCTTCAATGTCGGTAGGTCTTACGCGGTCTGCAAGTGGTGTTTTCACGGTGCTATACCCCCTTTTTTCAAAAATAAATTAACCATTAAAAGAATAACATAATACTTAAATTATGTCAAGAAAACAAAAGACCTTTGTCGGTTTGACAAAGGCCCTTTTCAATTAACCGTTTTCTTTAAGTGCGCGCTCTAACCAAATTGAAGCAACATCCATTGCATTATAAAGTCCGCGCTTTTCACTGTTTTTTACAAAACGCTCCATAATTGGAATTTCGGGGTCGGTTTTAAGTAACTGAATTTGAATTTTATCAGGTACCTGTTCACCGTTTTCCTCTTTAGTGCTGAGTATTTGCAGTACGCAAACATATTCATCAGACATATTGCCGTAGTAAATGGTGTTACCACCACGAACAAGGGGGCGACCCTTATAGGTTAAAAATTGCTCGGCCATACATCGACCATCCTTTCTGTAATGACTAGTTGGTCATATAATATTTTACAAGTGTTTGAAGCAAAGTATCGCGGTCAATTTTGCGAATAAGATTCCTTGCGTTATTATGGGTGGTGATATAGGTTGGGTCCTCAGACAAAATGTAACCTACTATTTGGTTGATAGGGTTATAACCCTTTTCTTTGAGGGCGTTATAAACCGTAAGCAAAATCTCACGAATTTCACGCTCACGCTCATTACCTAATGAAAAGGTCATGGTCTTATCCATTTTAAAATCACTCTCCCAAACTGATTTACTTTATTATTGTATACTAAAACAATTTTTTTTGCAAGGCTTTTTACGCTATTTAATAAAATATTAAATAATTATACTATCTGCGAAGCTCTGCGCCAAAATCTGAAAGCTTTTTAATGACCTTATTCATTACAGTTTCTATCTGCTCATCGGTAAGGGTGGCCTCTGCCGAGCGGAGGGTTAGGTTAAAGGCAACGCTCTTTTTGCCTTCGGGTATTTGGGCACCCTCATAAATATCGAAAATAGAAACATTTTCTAACAATTTTCCACCCGCTTTAGTGATAATATCAAGCAAATCGCCAACGGGTACAGTGCTTTCACAAAGCAGTGCAAGGTCACGGCTAACTGCGGGGAACTTGGGCAGCGGGCTGTAAATTACCAAAGGAGTTTCACTGCTTGCCAGCATATCTAAATAAACTTCGGCAACATAGGTTTTGTTTGACAAATCATACTTTTCTGCGGTATTGGGGTGTACCTCACCAAATACGGCAACGGTTTTGTCGCCCATAACCGCCTTGGCGGCACGACCCGGGTGGAGGTATGGCTCATCAGAACGCTCATAAGTTACCTTTGCACCGCAAAGCTCAATAACCTGCTCAACCAAGCCTTTAAGTGTGTAGAAATCTTCACCATCACCATAAAGACCCATTGAAAGGGTTTTTAGTTCACTTGGTTGTTCGGTCATGGGCAGTGCTTTAGGCATAAAGCGTTTAGAAATTTCAAAAAGTCTTGCGGAGGAATTTTTGCGGTTCATATTAAGACCAACAACAGTAAGCATTGATGAAACAAGCTGAGTACGCATTACTGAATATTCATCACCCAAGGGGTTAAGAATTTTTATAGATGCCTGCCTTGCATCATCGGCAGGGATGTTAAGCGGGTCAATGGCGTGTGAGCCAATAAATGAATAGGTGGTAATTTCATACATACCGTTTGAGGTAAGCAGTTTTTTAACCTTATCATCAAGTGCGCGCTCAGGGGTAACGGTACCGCGAAGCACAGCGCCGCTTATGGGGGTGCCTACAATGTGGTCATATCCGTAAATACGCATAACCTCTTCAGCAATATCGGCCATATATTCAATATCGTCACGGAATGAAGGTATGCGGCAGGTTAAGGTGTCACCGCTTAAAACTGTGGGGATATGCAGGCTGTTAAGAATGTCAACCATTACCTTGCCATCAATAGTAAGACCAAGCAATGCATTGATTTTATTAACGCTGACTGCAAGCTCACGCTCGGCAGGAAGACCGTTATTAGCATCTAAAACGCCATCAACAATTTCACCTGCGCCAAGCTCATAAATAAGCTGTAATGCGCGGTTTGATGCATATTCAGTGTTCATAATATCGGTGCCGCGTTCATACCTTGCACTAGATTCGGTACGAACACCAAGGGCGCGTGCGGTACGGCGAACCGAATCACGGCGGAATTTAGCCGATTCTAAGAAAAGGTCTTTAGTATCATCCTTGATTTCACTGTTAAGACCGCCCATAATACCTGCAAGGCAGGATGGGTTTTCGGCATCGGCAATAACCAGCATATCTGAATTTAAGGTATGCACCTTTTCATCCAAAGTAGTGATTTTTTCACCCTCTGCGGCATTACGAACAATTATTTTACCGCCCTTAATATCACGGTAATCAAAGGCGTGCAGGGGCTGACCGGTTTCTAACATAACAAAGTTTGTAATATCAACAATGTTATTTATGGGGCGCATACCCGATGCCTTTAAAGCACGCTTCATCCAATCGGGGGAAGGTGCAATTTTAATATTCTTTACAAAACGACCTACATAGCGGGGGCAAATATCATAATTTTTTACCTCAAGCTGCATATAGTTGTTTATGTCATCCCCTACCGTTTTATAGGTGGGTACGGGGGGCTTGAATTCAGTACCAAGTACAACACCAATTTCACGAGCAATACCCAAAACACTTTGACAGTCGGGGCGATTAGCGGTAATTTTAAAATCTATTATCCAGTCATTTAAGCCTAAAATATCACGCATATCGGTACCGGGTTTAGGCTCACCTTTAAGGATTAATATACCATAAACCGAAGCGCCTTCATAATCATCTTCGGTAAGCTTTAATTCCTCACCGCTGCAAAGCATACCGTTTGAAACAACACCACGAAGCTTGCCGCTTTTAATATTCATACCGTTAGGTAGCTTTGAATTGTGAAGTGCGGCAGGCACATAAGCGCCTACAAAAACATTATCGGCACCTGTTACGATTTGAACAGGCTCATTTTCACCAATATCAAGCTGACAAATTACAAGGTGGTCAGAATTTTCATGAGGAGTAATTTCTAAAATTTTACCTACCACAACATTTTCCATTGTTTCGGCGGTGTTTATGATTTCCTCAACCTCAAAGCCTGCCATAACCATACGGTCACAAAGCTCATTAACAGGCACATTTATTTCAACATAGGTTTTAAGTTGTTCTAATGAAACTTTCATAATGATTTACTCCCCTTTCATTAAAATTGTTTTAAAAAGCGAAGGTCGTTTTCAAAAAGCAAACGAATATCACTGATTTTATGACGGGTGGTGGTAAGGCGGTCCAAACCAATACCAAAGGCAAAGCCTGAATATTCTTCAGGGTCAATACCACAGCTAAGCAGTACCTTGGGGTGTACCATACCTGCGCCGAGTATTTCAATCCAACCGGAGCCTTTACATACTCTGCAACCCTTACCGCCACATTCCGAACAGGAAACATCAACCTCAACGCTGGGCTCGGTAAAGGGGAAGAAGGAAGGACGGAATTTAACCTTGGTATCGCTACCGTAAATTTCTTTAGCCATGGTTTCTAGTGTGCCCTTTAAATCACACATGGTAATGCCCTTATCAACCACCAGACCTTCCACCTGATGGAATACAGGTGAATGGGTTGCATCAACATCATCTGAACGGTAAACACGACCGGGGCAAATTATACGAATGGGTGGCTTTCGCTTTTCCATAGTACGGATTTGAGCGGCGGAGGTTTGGGTGCGAAGTAACATATTCTCACTTAAATAGAAGGTGTCCTGCATATCGCGGGCGGGGTGGTCGGCAGGAACATTAAGTGCCTCAAAGTTATAGTAGTCGGTTTCAACCTCGGGACCGTCAACAACATCAAAGCCCATAGATTTAAAAATATCTATAAGCTTATCAAGTGTGCTGTTAAGCGGGTGTAGAGAGCCTACTTCCTTTACTGTACCGGGTATAGAAATATCAAGGGTTTCCTTTTTAAGGCGGAGTTCTTGGGCTTTTTTGCCCATTTCTGCCATAGCGGTGGAAATAGCATTTTCAATATCGGCACGCACCTCATTGGCAAGCTGACCCATTTTAGGACGCTCTTCCGGGGAAAGGCTACCCATTTGCTTTAAGATAGCGGTAATTTCACCCTTTTTACCAAGATAGCGAACACGCAGTTCTTCTACTGCTTTAGAATCCTCTGCCGAAGCAAGCTCGGCAAGGGCGGCTGCTTTAATCTGCTCAAGCTTTTGTTGCATAACAAAAATCATTCCTTTCTTTGCATTAGCAAATAAAAAACGCCCCCGTTTAAAACAGGGGCGAAAAATTTTTTCGCGGTACCACTCTGCTTTCGTATTAACCTTGCGGTTAAAACCTTTGTAGGCTTAAAAGTCTTAGCGATGTAACGGTCGCACCCGTTGTATCTACTGTTAGTTCAACACACTGCTCGCAAAATGAACTTCAAACGGATATTACCACTGCCTTACACCAACCGACAGCTCTCTTTAGGCTTTTTTCCGCCCTACTCTTTTTGCTCAAACGCATTTATTGGTAAAATATCAATATATACATTTATTTTAAAGGTTAATGCCTTAAAAGTCAAGTCTTTTTTAGCATTTATCCTTTAAAATCTGCTCTAATTTTGCCATATCCCCCGCCTTAGGCTCGGGTATATCGGCAAAGGGAAAGGTTAAGTTTAATTTATCATACTTAACCTGACAAAGCTTTTTAAAGGGCAGCAACTCCACCTTATCCACAACGCGGTGGTCTTTAGCGATTTTTTTAAGTGCTAAAATATTATCACTATTATCATTAAGAGTAGGTATAATAACCTGCCTTAAAGTAACGGGTATTTTTTGACAGTTTAGGTAATTTAAAAACTGTAATGGGGCATTTATACTGCAACCCACATATTTTTGGTACTGGTCATCACTTGTGTATTTAATATCAAGCAGGACGCGGTCGGTTACCGATAACAACTGCTTAATTTTATCATTAAAAAGGCTGCCCGAAGTATCAAGGCAGGTATTAATGCCCTCATTTTTACAAAGGGTAAAAAGCTGCCTTACAAAATCGGGTTGCAGCAGTGGCTCGCCGCCCGAAACGGTAATGCCGCCTTCCTTACCAAAATATTCTTTATACCTTACCGCCATATTTAAAATTTGCTGCGGTGTATATTCCTTGGCATCGGCAAAATCAAAGGTGTCGGGGTTATGGCAGCAGCCACAACGCAAATTACAGCCCTTTAAAAATACCACGAAACGTATGCCCGGTCCATCTAAAGCACCCATACTTTGTATGGAATGCACCTTACCTATAATATCCATAGTGCTAAATACTCTCGTGGAAGGTGCGGCTTATAACCTCACGCTGTTGCTCACGCGAAAGCTTATTAAAATTAACGGCATAACCCGAAACGCGTATGGTAAGGTTTGGATAAGCCTCGGGGTTATCGTAAGCCTTCATTAAGGTTTCGCGGTTTAGTACATTAACATTTATATGGTGGGCCTTTTTGGCAAAGTAGCCATCTAATATTGCCACCAAATTATTTACCCTTTCATCATCGGTTTTACCTAAAGCGTCGGGGGTAACCGAGAAGGTGTTTGAAATACCGTCACGGCAGTCATCATAGCTTATTTTGGCAACCGAGTTAAGTGATGCTAATGCTCCGTTTTCTTCACGGTTATGCATTGGGTTTGCGCCCGGAGCAAAGGGTGCAGATGCCTTTCTGCCATCGGGTGTGGCGCCTGTGTTTTTACCGTACATAACATTTGATGTAATGGTAAGCACCGAAAGGGTATGCTCTGCATTTCTGTAGGTTTTGGTTTTTCTAAGCTCAGTAATAACCTTATGTGTCATATCCTTGGCAATAAGGTCTACCCTATCATCATCATTGCCAAACTTTGGAAAATCGCCGACCGTTTCAAACTCGGTAATAAAGCCGTTTTGGTCCTTAACGGGGGTAACGGTGGCATACTTAATGGCGCTGAGTGAATCTGCCACAACCGAAAGACCTGCTATACCAAACGCCATAAAGCGGTGAACATTGGTATCGTGCAGCGCCATTTGGGTTTTTTCATAGCAGTATTTATCGTGCATATAATGAATAACATTCATTGTATTAACATAAAGGTTTGAAAGCCAAGTAATATAGGTATCAAAGCGTTTCATAACCTCATCATAATTTAGCTTGTCGCCCTGAATAACCTCCATTTGAGGGCCAATGTGCATACCGCTGGTGGTATCATATCCGCCGTTAATGGCAATTAAAAGCAGTTTTGCTAAATTGCATCTGGCGCCGAAAAACTGCATTTCTTTGCCTATTCTCATAGCTGAAACACAGCAAGCAATGGCATAATCATCGCCGTAAATTGGGCGCATTATATCATCATTTTCATACTGAATTGAATCGGTATCCTTTGAAACCTTGGCACAAAACCTTTTAAAGTTATTAGGCAGTGAGTTTGACCAAAGCACAGTCAGGTTAGGCTCGGGGGATGAGCCTAGGGTGTAAAGGGTGTTAAGTATGCGGTAGCTACCCTTGGTAACCAAGGTGCGACCGTCCTCACCCATACCGCCAACCGCTTCGGTTATCCACATTGGGTCGCCGCCAAACAGCTCATTATATTCGGGGGTGCGTAAATGACGGGCAATGCGAAGCTTAATTACAAAATCATCAAAAAGCTCCTGCACATCAGTTTCGGTTAAAAGACCGTTTTTAATATCACGCTCGGCATAAATATCAAAAAATGTGCTTACCCTACCAAGGGACATTGCGGCGCCATTTTGCTCCTTAATTGCGGCTAAATAGCCAAAATAGGTCCACTGAATTGCTTCTTTGGTATTTTGGGCAGGTGCGCTTATATCAAAGCCGTACATAGCCGCCATATCCTTTAAATAGCCAAGGAAGGCGATTTGCTGAAAAAGCTCTTCATCAAGTCTGATGTGTTCGGTATCAAAGATTCCATTTGAAAGGCTTGCCTTATCTTTTTTCTTTTCTTCAATAAGCCTGTCCACACCATAAAGGGCAACACGGCGATAGTCACCTATAATTCTGCCCCTACCGTATGCATCGGGCAGACCTGTTATAACATGGCATTTTCTTGCGCTACGCATTTCATCGGTATAGGCACGGAAAACACCATCATTATGGGTGGTACGAAAGCGGAATTCTTCCTCCACCTTTTTGCTTAATTTATAGCCATAGGCCTCACAGGCTTGGCGCGCCATACGAATGCCGCCAAAGGGACTTACACCGCGCTTTAATGGGCGGTTGGTTTGCATACCCACTATGAGTTCATTTTCTTTATCAATATAGCCGGGCGAATAGCTGGTAAGTGATGATACGGTGGCGGTATCAATATCTAAAACGCCGCCAAACTGACGCTCAAGAGCAAAAAGGTCATTAACCCTTTTCATTAGCGAATTTGTGCGCTCGGTAGCGGGCGATAAAAAGCTATCATCGCCTAAATATTCAGTATAGTTTGACTGAATAAAATCCCTTACATTTATTTCATCCTGCCATTTGCCAGACTTAAAGCCTTGCCAATTTTTATGCTGCATAAAAATCACCTTTTTCTGTAAAAGCAAATAAAAAAAGACAATCAGTTCAATTACTGATTGCCCAGACGGTCGGCTACATATATTTTACATTCCCCTGCGGTTAAACCCGCAAACCCGTCAGTCATGTAAAACTCTATGTATTTATTATAGTGTTTTAATTTCATTTTGTCAACTTATATTAGTTATAAATTTTTGGTATTTAATTTGCCAAAAAATAGGTATAATAACAAATGTAACTTTTTTTAGTTTGCTATTGACAAACACTTTTTACTGTGATAATATTTATTTAATAAAATATTTTAAACCGTTGAGGCGGAGATAAAAACATTTAAGCCTTTACAGAGAGCCCGCAGTTGCTGAAAATCGGGTAAGAAACTGAGTGTTAAATGGACCGCTGAGGGTGCAGTCAAATGCCGTTTGGCAAAGTATTCTGCAACGTGTGGCATACGTTAGTTGTCGGGGGTATGTTGGTACCCTGCTAAAAGTGCACGGTATACCGTGAATCAAGGTGGCACCGCGGATAATTAAAATTTATTCGTCCTTGGCAGATTTCTGCTAAGGACGTTTTTTGTTTTTTAGCAGTAAAATTAAGGAGAAGCTTATGATTTTACTAACTAAACGATGGCGAAATTTTGATTAACTTTAAATTTAAACAATTATTTGGAGGAAAACAAAATGAAACTAAACGGTATTGATTTTAATACATATTTTCAAAACTACCCCGACAAAAACGGCTACTTTGGTAAATACGGTGGCGTTTATATTGATGATAAGTTAAAATCTGCAATGGCAGAAATTACCGAGGCTTATTTTTCAATTTGTCAGTCACGCAAATTTATTGCCGAGCTTAGAAGAATCAGAAAAGAATTTCAAGGCAGACCTACCCCTGTAACCCATTTGGAGCGCCTTTCAGATGCTTTGGGAGGTAAGGTTCAGCTTTATGCCAAGCGTGAAGATTTAAACCATTCAGGCGCACATAAGCTTAACCACTGCATGGGTGAAGCTCTGCTTGCCAAATATATGGGTAAGAAAAAGGTTATTGCCGAAACCGGTGCAGGTCAGCACGGTGTTGCACTTGCCACTGCAGCAGCATACTTTGGTCTTGAGTGTGACATTTATATGGGCACCGTTGATATTGCAAAGCAGGCCCCAAATGTTGCCAGAATGAAAATACTTGGTGCCAATGTTATTGAAGTAACCCACGGACTTCAAACCTTAAAGGAAGCGGTTGATGCCGCATTTGATGCATACAGCAAGGAATATAAGGATTCCATTTACTGCATTGGCTCGGTTTTAGGTCCTCACCCCTTCCCCATGATGGTAAGGGATTTTCAAAGCGTTGTTGGTATTGAGGCAAGGGAACAGTTTGTTGATATGACAGGTCACCTGCCAAGTGCCATAGTTGCCTGTGTTGGCGGCGGCTCCAACGCGGCAGGTCTGTTTGCAGGCTTTTTAAATGACCCTGTTGATATTTACGGTATTGAGCCTTTAGGTAAAGGTCCCAAACTTGGCGACCATGCCGCAAGCCTTAAATACGGCACCGAAGGAATTATGCACGGCTTTAACAGCATAATGCTAAAGGATGAAAACGGCGACCCTGCACCTGTTTATTCGGTAGCAAGCGGTTTGGATTATCCGTCAAGCGGTCCTGAACACGCCTTTTTACAAGAAATCGGTCGTGTTAAGTATGATGTAATTGATGATGAAGAAACAATTGATGCCTTTTATAAGTTAGCCCGTTTAGAGGGTATTATCCCCGCTATTGAAAGCTCACACGCAGTTGCCTATGGTATGAAGCTTGCCAAGACTATGGACCACGGCTCCATACTGATTAACCTTTCGGGTCGCGGCGATAAGGATATGGATTACATCATTGAAAAGTATGGTATAAGATAAAATATTTTTAGCCCCCTAAAATAC
>JAFNZJ010000109.1 GCA_017382915.1 Clostridia bacterium
AGCCGCCAAAAGCGGCGTTAATTTTATATTTAAATAGAAAATTCCACCTCATCCGAGTTTTGCTTTGCAAAACCCACCTTCCCCTCAAGGGGAAGGCTTCCTCAAAAACTTTTGTGCTAAATCAAAGCATTACAAAACATTGTTCTGTTTGTAATAAACCCTATTTCGTTTTTTGTTCATCGGTTAACCTCTTTTGAACCACGCGACTATCGCGTGGTTTTCGTTATAAACAAAAATCCGCGCCTTTGGGTTTTCCAAAGGCGCGGATTAAATATTAAAGGTTTTATTTAGTTATCCCAATGTTCGGGGTCGGTAAGTGAAACGGCACCCAAAAATCCATCAACAAATATAAATCTTAAATCATACTTGCCGGCTTTATATTTAATACATTCGCTGTTATCGGGTGTTGCAGGTAAAAAGAAGGCGTCATCATCGGTGGTTTCAGCCCTTTCATACTCTTCACTGCCAACCGCGTAAATAATATCATCTGCATCATACACGCCCATAGCAAAGTCGTATGCATATTCGTGGGCAACTATAACCGATATGCCATTTTCCTTTTCGGACTTTTCATAGCAGAAGGTCATACTTCCACCCTCAAGCCAAACGGTTTTTTCACCCTCATTAACACCAAGCTCAATAATTTCACTGCCCTCATCAATGTGGGACATAAAGGTGTTTTTAAGGTCCTCAATATCGTGACCCAGCTTATAGGGTATTTCGGGGATTTGACCCTGCTCGGCAATCTTTAAAATATTAAGTGAATGCTCCAGCGGTTTAACCGATGAAAGGTTTTCATCATCGTTTGTTTCGGCACAGCCGGTACAGGTAAGGGTTAAAACTGCGGCAAGTAAAACTGCAAGCAATGATTTAATTTTCATAAAGCAATACCTCTTTTAAGATAATATTTGATAGGCGGGTGAATCGGTTTGGTTTTTAAGCTCGGTAAAGAAGTAGGCATTGAATATAGCCTTTAAAAGTCCGCCACTGTATGAGCTGTATCTACCATGCTCAATAATAACGGCAACGGCAATTTCGGGGTTATCATAGGGGGCAAAGGCAATAAACACCGTATGGTCGGCGCCCTTTGTGGTCTGTGCGGTACCGGTTTTACCGCCAACCGTAATTGGGTAATCACCAAATACGCGGCTACCTGTACCGTCCTCAGTAACCGAAAGCATACCCCTTTTAACGGTGTCAATAACCTTTTCGTCAAGCTTGACGGTATCGGCAACTACGGGTGTGCTTTTTTTAATAACGGTATCCTGTGAATAGGACATAACCTTATCAATAAGGGTGGTTTTATATCTGACACCGCCGTTTGCTATTGTTGCGGTGTAGGTTGCAAGCTGAAGTGGGGTAAAAGCGTTATCCGACTGACCAATAGCGGCCGAAATGGTATAACCCTCATACCACTCATCGCGGCTTTCGGGTCCTGCCAGGGTGCCTGCGCTTTCACTTATTTCAACACCCGTTTTAACACCAAGACCCATTTTTTTGCAGTATTCATTCATTTTGGTTATACCAAGGCGGCGACCCGTTTCAAAAAAGTAGTAGTTGCAGGATTTTGAAAGGGCGGGGATAAGTGTAATTCCGCCGTGAAGATGCATACAGTTGGGCTGGTAGTCGGCAAAGTATTTATATTTTCTAAGGCAGGTAATGGTCTCATCGGAGGTTATAACCCCCTCTTGCAGGGCGGCCGAGGCTACCGCCGGCTTAAAGGTTGAGCCGGGGGGATATGCGCCCGAAAATGCACGGTCAAAAAGCGGTCTGCCAACCGTATCACTAACCAGAGATTTATAATTGTTTTTATACTGCTCATAGGTGTAGGTTGGGTAGTTAACCGCTGCCAAAACACCGCCCGTTTTAACATTAAGCGCCACTGCGGCACCTGCGCGGGCATAAATTTTATCTTTATTTAATTGGCGAATGGTATCCTTAAGGGCGTTTTGCGCCGCAATTTGAACGCTTTTATCAATGGTAAGTCGTACAGTGTGACCGGGAACAGGCTCTTTAGTAACCTTTGACGATAAAATCTTACCCTTTGAATCAACGGTGTAGGTTATTTCGCCGTCTTCACCGCGAAGGTCCTCCTCGCAGGCCTTTTCAATACCGCTGCGACCAACCTTATCATTATAGGAATAGCCCTTTTCTTTAAGTTTATCCCAGTCCTCGGCATAAATGGGACTTACCGTACCAATTATGTGCGGGGCAACCGATGCGTTATCATACTCTCTGAAGGATGCAATTTCAATCTGCACACCGTTTTCGCCGTAAACGGCAGTGTTTTCTGATATAACGGTCATTATTTTACTGCTTACATCCTCGGCAAAGGTAAAGGGCACCGAAACCGAAAAGCCCGCCCTTTCCATGGTGTAGCGCACACCCATTATAAGGCGCTGTTCATCGGTACTGCGACCCTCAAGTGAATAACGCTCAACCAATGCGTCAAAGCAGTTATCCGCGGTGGCGTAGTGTGCCAAGTCAAGGGTTGAAAGCAGCCTTTTTACCGAAACCTCAGAATCCTTAGTAAATGTGTAAGGCGCCTTTTTTTCTAAAGGCAAATCATCCTTCCACTCATGTGAGCCAAGAAGCTTAATAAGCGATAAAATGGTATCATTTATGGTAGTTTTACTAATAGATGCATAGTTAAATGTAATATTATAGCCCTCGCGGTTGGTAGCAATGGGTCGACCGTAGTAGTCCAAAATTTCCCCGCGTGATGCTTTGATGGGGGCAATAATTTTTGAAAGTCCGTCGGCCTGACCAATGTAGCGCGCAGAGCTTACAATTTGAACATCAAAGCCCCTGAAAAGAAAAAGTACAAATGCCAGCACAGTAGCAACATACATTATAAGGGTGCGCCTTTTATCGCGCTTTTTAATTTTAAGCTCTTCGGTACGCATTTTACTGCGCATTTGTACTCACCTCACTTTTAAAAAAGCAAACAGATTATTGCTCAATAAGATATTTTTGTGAAAGCCACCTAACAAAATAGTAAAAGGGTACAGAAAATGCGGCGGTATAAAGTGCCGACGGCAGGTGGTAATAAAAAAGAAGTGCAAATGCTGAACTATCCCCTGCAAAAAGGTCTAAAAACAGCCATTTTATTAGGTAAAAGGCAACCGATACAATAATTCCAAAAACCAAAACGGCTTTAAGGTTGCGGTTTAAAAACAGTCTAAAGGCAAGACCTGCCGCCACCCCTATAACCAAAAGCAAAAGGGTGTTAAGTATTGATGTGCCGTTTGTAACGGTGTCAAGCGCAATGCCCGAAATAAGTCCTACCCAAAAGCCTGTCCATTCCCTTAAAAAGCAGGCAATCACAATAACGGCCGGCAGTAAAAGGGTGGGGGTTGCGGTTGCAACGGTAAGGCTAAGGTATGGTATGCGCTGAAGAACAAAAAGCCCAAACAGGCAAAGAGTTAAAATGTAATAAAGGTGTGAATGATACTTTTCAATATAATTTATCATAAGCTATTCACCCTGTGCATTGCCCTGACCCGAAAAATAGGTTATAACCATAACATCGCG
>JAFNZJ010000110.1 GCA_017382915.1 Clostridia bacterium
ATAATTTCATCAAGGATGTAAAGTCTTGCCTTATAGGTTTTTTCAAGGGCTTCCTTAATGATTTCGGGGGTAAGACCGTGAATTTTAAGGTCCATTTGAATAGCGGTGATACCCTTATGAGTACCTGCTACCTTAAAGTCCATATCGCCAAAGAAGTCTTCAAGACCTTGAATATCAACCATGGTCATAAAGCGGTCACCCTCAGTAATAAGACCGCAGGAGATACCTGCAACAGGGGCTTTAATGGGCACGCCTGCATCCATAAGGGCAAGGGTGGAGCCACAGATTGAACCCTGTGAGGTTGAGCCGTTTGATGAAAGAATTTCAGAAACAAGGCGGATAGCGTAGGGGAATTCCTCTTCACTGGGGATAACGGGTAAAAGTGCGCGTTCAGCAAGTGCGCCGTGACCGATTTCACGACGACCGGGACCGCGTGAAGGTCTGGTTTCACCAACAGAATATGAAGGCATATTGTAGTGGTGCATATAGCGTTTTTCGGTCTCATCATCGATACCGTCTAAAAGCTGTGCATCACGGATAGCGCCTAAGGTTGCAATGGTAAGTACCTGTGTTTGACCACGGGCAAAAAGACCTGAACCGTGTACTCTGGGCAGTAAGCCAACCTCAGAATAAAGGGGACGGATATCATCAATACCACGACCGTCAACACGCTTGCCGTCATCTAAAAGCCAGCGGCGTACAACAAACTTTTGAAGCTTGTACATACACTCATCAATTTTGGCTTCCATTTCGGGGTAAACTTCATCAAACTTAGCGTGAACTGCATCATATACAGGCAGTAAACGCTCATCGCGTACATTTTTATCATCGGTATCAAGGGCTGCGCGAACATCTTCAATAGCAAACTCTTTAATAGCCTCAAACATTTCGGGGTCTGGGTCAGAGGTTTCAAAGGTGAACTTTGCTTTGCCGATTTCGGCCTGAATGCCTTTAATAAACTCAACAATTTTTTGGTTTTCGGCGTGACCCTTCATAATGCCGTCAAACATAACATCATTAGGAATTTCATTAGCGCCGGCCTCAATCATAGCAACCAAATCAGCGGTAGAAGCAACAGTAACCTGCATTTCAGATTTCTTTTGCTGCTCAGCGTTGGGGTTAAGAACGATTTCACCGTCAACATAACCTACAGAAACGCCGCTGATAGGACCTTCCCAAGGAATATCAGAGATTGAAAGGGCAACAGATGCACCAATCATGCCGATAATTTCGGGTGAGCAGTCAGGGTCAACCGACATTACGGTACAAACGATAGAAACATCGTTACGCATATCCTTAGGGAATAATGGGCGGATAGGACGGTCAATTACGCGTGATGCTAAAATTGACTTGTCGGTGGGTTTACCCTCACGGCGGGTAAATGAACCGGGAATACGACCTACCGAATAAAGCTTTTCTTCAAAATCTACCGAAAGGGGTAAAAAGTCAATGCCCTCACGGGGTTTGGCGCTGGCGGTAGCGGCACAAAAAACTGCGGTTTCGCCGTAGCGAACAAGGCAGGAGCCGTTGGCCAAAAGTGCCATTTTGCCGATTTCAACCGAAAGGGTACGACCGGCAAATTCAGTGCTGTAAACCTTAAAGTTTTCGTACATAAAAAATCCTCCATTTTTTATTTTAAAAGCCAAAGGTTTAGCAATAAATTCACGGTTTAAAGGGTGTTTTTAAGCCGTCAATTCACTGCTAATACCTGCTTGGCTTTAATTAAATAATACGACAAACGGACAGACCGCATTTTTGCGCGGTCTGCCCGAAAGCAACTACTTACGAATGTTAAGTCTTTTAATGATTGAACGATATCTTTCAATATCGTTTTTCATTAAGTATGCAAGAAGGTTACGGCGGTGGCCAACCATCTTAAGAAGACCGCGGCGGCTGTGATGGTCCTTTTTATGAACCTTTAAGTGCTCGGTCAACTCGTTAATGCGAGTGGTAAGAAGTGCGATTTGCACCTCAGGAGAACCGGTGTCACCCTCATGGGTAGCGTACTCAGCAATAACTTGATTCTTAACGTCTTTAGTCATTATTTTCACCTCTTATAATTATTTTCCAATTAACCGAGGGTAGGGTTGGTGAACAACCTTTTAAAAGGTAAAACCCCCACTCCCAGAAAACGGAACAGAGTTAGTATAACACAAAACCTTTAAAAAGTAAAGTCTTTTTTTGTTTTTTATTTTTATGGGCTTTTGTTATTGTATTTTAAAAGCCTTTTTGGTATTATTTATATGAGGTGTTTTTAAAAGTGAAAAAAGAACATATGCAGGTTTTACACGACGAACTTATTAAAATTGATTTAAAACGCACACTTGTTAGCGGTATAAAAGTCAGTATTATATGGATGCTGGTATTTGCTGCTTGGTTTTGGCTTTTTTGGTTATCTGCCGATACTGCTTTTTTTGCCACACTAATTATCGTTCTTGGCGCCGCTGTTTTAACCCCATTTTTAATAATAATCATTGACAGCATTATAAAACTTATAAAAACATCAAAGGGTAACTTTAAGGTGGACACCGACCACCTTATAAATGGTGACGGTCTTGTTGGAACTGTTGGTGCAATAGATGCCGATTTCCTTGTTAACCCCAGGTATACCTGGATTACACTTTGTTTTGGTAAATATAAGCCATTTAAGTTTAAAAAACGCAATTTTTTTTATAAGTGGTCCGAGGCTTATAAAATGGATGGGTACAGCCTGCTTAACAGCTCTGCCCCAGGCGATAAATTTTACATAGTTTCCTTTAACGGCAAAACACCGCAGATGATTTACAACGCAAAAATGTTTGATTATAAAGCAGAGCAGGAATAGTTTTATGAAAAAAGAACACGCACAACTACTCAAAAAAGAGTTCATTAAAACAGACTTATATAACTTTTTAAAATTTGATTTTATTGCCTATGTTTTGTTTTTGGTAATTTCAGGTGTCGCAGGCTTTTTTGGCATTATGTGGTGTGTAAACCTATATAGTGCAGGCAAAATGTCCTACACTGATTTATGGATTTATATAGCTCTTGTTTTAATTGCTTTTGGTACTTGTTTGGCTTTCATTTTTTGGACTGTAATAAATTTAGTTCGCATTAAGCAGGGTAAATTTGAAATTAACACTGATATATTAAGCAATATAAACTGTGCGCCCAATGCCGCTACCAAAATAAATTGGCTTTATGAAAGGCGCTGGCCCGAACGCCTAAACTTTGAAAAAAATTTAACCTTTACTTTTAAAAAGCGCAATGTTTTTTATAAGTGGTCCGAGGCTTATAAAATGGATGGTTACAGCCTACTTAACAGCTCTGCCCCAGGCGATAAATTTTACATAGTTTCCTTTAATGGTAAAGCGCCCATAATGGTTTATAACACAAGATTTTTTGACTATAAGGCAGAACAGGAGCAAAATTTATAATGCAACAGATTATCGAAAAAACTGTACAAAATTTAATAAAAAACAATATGAAGCCCTTTGTGGTGGATAAAAAGGATG
>JAFNZJ010000111.1 GCA_017382915.1 Clostridia bacterium
ACAACCCACCCCTACATATATTTTTCACCCTACTGCCCCAATGAGCCGGTAACCTCAATGCGCGGTTTGCTTCATGCCACTGCTGAGGGTAAGGCAAAGGGCGATATTTCAAAAATCCCCTGCTTGACCGAAGAAATCGGCACCCTTGGCGATTTCTTCTGCTCGCGTGAGGTTTCGGCAGGCTATGCCAAGGTAAATCTATATTCAGGCTGGGCAAACGGTATGACAGGTATGATGTGGTGGTGTGCCAATGAGCAGATTGAGCTTAAATACCCACCCTACGCCTGGTGCCCTTTAGAGCGTGAACTTGGCGTGTTTGATGTTAACGGCGACAATAAGCCAGTGGCCGATGCCTTTAAAGAGTTTAAAGAAAATATTTCCAAAATTCCCTTTGAAATCACCCCCGCCAAGACCGATGCAGTTTGCATTTTAAACGGCGGCAAGGATGACTGGGCAAAAATACTTGGCTCATATGTACTGTCAAAGCAGGCGGGCTTTAACCTTTCCTTTGCACATCAAAGCTCCATTCCTGAATGCGGTATGTATATTTTGCCATCCCTTTATGATATGCCTGAAGGCACTAGACTTGAAGAGCTTTTAAACCGCGTTAAAAACGGTGCAACCTTGGTTATGACCTTTGGCAGCGGTCTGATTTTCAGCGCGTTTGAGCAGATTACAGGCAATAAGCTTATCACATATGCATTGCGTAGCGGCGCCGCCAACACTGCCATTGGCAGCTTTAAGGCACCCGCCAAAATTACCCTACAGCCCACCGCATCAAAGGTGTTGGTTTATGAAGATGACGGCAACCCCTTTATGACCGAGCATACCTACGGCAAGGGCAAGGTAATATTCTGCACCGCACCGGTTGAAAGGCAGTACAGTGAAACCGTTGGTGAGCCTGAACAAAGCCTTACCGAGGTTTATAAAATTATTGCAGGTTACCTAAAACTTGACATAACCCGCAGTGATAAGCGCATAGGTATTACTAATCACACCTTGGCAAATGGTGAAAAAATTGCAGTTGCCATTAACTATTCTGACCAAACCGTTACCGACACCCTAACCATCAATGGCGGCAATGTTGGCAAGGTTTACCTTGGCAGTGTCAGTGGCAATGAAATCACCATTGAGCCTTACGGCGCCGCCGTTTTTGAGGTAAAATAGCAAAAAACATAAAGTATTGCCGAAAGGCAGTTACTGTTTTTAAGTTTACCCCGATTTTTTAGCATTTTGACCACATAAACTATGTTTAAAGTGTAAAAAAATAATAAACTTAACAAATTTCTGTTGCAAATCGGCATAAAATATTGTAAAATAAAAATAACAAAAACACTTGGTGATAATTTATGGCACTAGAATTTAATTACAGCTACGCAAAAGCTTTTATAAATGAAAATGACCTTATCGGGCTTGAAGCACAGGTTAAAACCGCACACGATATGCTTCATAATAAAACAGGTCTTGGCAACGATTTTTTAGGCTGGGTTGACCTACCCTTTAATTATGATAAGGATGAGTTCGCCCGCATTAAAAAAGCAGCCGAAAAAATCAAATCAGACACCGATGTTTTAATAGTTATTGGTATTGGCGGCTCATATCTTGGCGCACGCGCCGCTATTGAGTTTTTAAAATCGCCCTACTATAACTCACTTAAAAATGGTGTCCCCGAAATTTATTTTGCAGGCAATAGTATAAGCGGCTCATCGCTTAATGAACTGCTTACCATTTGCAGTGGCAAACGCGTTTCGGTTAACATTATTTCAAAATCGGGCACCACCACCGAACCGGCAATTGCCTTTAGGGTGTTCCGTGAATATTTAGAAAATCAGTACGGGGAAAAGGGCGCGGCAGAGCGCATTTACTGCACCACCGATAAGGCCAGGGGTACACTTAAGTCCCTTGCCGACCAAAAGGGTTATGAATGCTTTGTAATACCTGATGATGTTGGCGGTCGTTTTTCGGTGCTTACCGCAGTTGGGCTTCTTCCAATAGCGGTGGCAGGTGCCAATATTGATGCCCTTATGAAGGGTGCGGCCGATGCCGCTAATGATTATAAAGATTGCAGTTTAAATAACCCCTGTTACCTTTACGCGGCACTTCGCAATGCAATGTACCGCAAGGGTAAAGAGATTGAACTGCTGGTATCCTATGAGCCACGCTTTACCATGATGGCCGAATGGTTTAAACAGCTTTTTGGCGAAAGTGAAGGCAAGGATAATAAAGGTCTGTTCCCCGCATCGGTAACATTTTCAACCGACCTGCACTCAATGGGCCAATATATTCAAGATGGTCGCCGCATTATGTTTGAAACGGTTGTAAACATTGGCGACTGTGGCAGTGATACCGTAATCAAAAAGGATGAAACCGACGGCGACGGACTTAACTTCCTTGCCGGCAAAACAATGTCCTTTGTTAATGAAAAAGCCTTTGAAGGCACCGTTTTAGCCCATACCGACGGTGGCGTACCAAACCTTGTAATAAATGTTTCGGCCGCCGATGAGGAAAATTTAGGCAGGCTTATATACTTTTTTGAAAAGGCCTGTGCAATTTCGGGCTATATGCTGGGCGTAAATCCATTTGACCAGCCCGGTGTTGAAAGCTATAAAAAGAATATGTTTGCCCTGCTTGGCAAACCCGGTTATGAGGCTGAAAAAGCCAAACTGGAAGCAAGACTTGGCAAATAAAACTGGCAATTATCGTCCTTGGACGGTTAAAAATATAAAGGAGTGAGCTAATAATGATTCAGCTTATTATTGGAAAAAAAGGTTCAGGCAAAACCAAAAAACTTATTGATATGGTTAACGCCGCAACAGAGGCCAGCAAGGGCAATGTTGTTTGCGTTGAAAAGGGTGACACCTTAACCTATAATATTACCCACAAGGCCCGCCTTGTTGATGCCGAAAGTTATGGCATTAGCGGTTATGGTGAGCTTTACGCACTGCTTTGCGGTATCCAGTCTGCAAACCACGATGTTACCGACATTTTTGTTGATGCAACACTTCGTCTTGGTAGCAGAGATTATGATGAACTCGCAGCATTTTTAGATAGACTTTCGGCCGTTGCTGAGGAAAGCAACACCAAGTTTACCTTCACCGTTTCTTGCGATGAAGCTGAACTTCCCGCAAGCATTTTTGAAATTGCAACAAAGCTTTAATTAAAACATAGGTCGGGGCCACTGAAGGTGGCCCCGCTATTTTTTAAAAAAGAGGGTGGGCCTTATGACTTTAAAAACAACCGAATATAATATAAAAGCGGGTAAGAATTTAAGGCTTGCCTTTGTTTCTGATTTGCATAATTTTAAGGGTGATATAGTCCTAAATGCCCTAAAGACCGCAGGGGTTGATGCCGTTTTACTTGGCGGCGATATTTTGCACGGGCAAAAGTATGTAAAGCAGGGCTTTGATTTTTTAAAGGCGGTATCAAAAATCGCCCCTACCTTTTACGCCCTTGGCAATCATGAATCGGGCTATTCGGGTGATATAAGACACCAAATAAAATTAAGCGGCGCAACCCTTCTTGATAATGATTATGTTAAGTTTAAGGGCATAAACATTGGCGGCATTACATCGGGCTCATTTTATTATAGTAAAAATTATAAACCCGACCCCACCTTTTTAACCGAATTTAGCGCCCTTTCGGGGTATAAGCTGCTTATTTGCCACCACCCGGAATATTATGACAAATATATTAAAGACCTAAAAATTGACCTTATCCTTTCGGGTCACGCCCACGGTGGACAGTGGCGGCTTTTCGGCAGGGGTGCTTACGCTCCGGGTCAGGGCATTTTACCAAAATACACTGCAGGCATTTATGACGGCAGACTAATTTTAAGCCGTGGACTTGGCAATGTTTATTTTATACCCAAAATTAACAACCCACCCGAAATTTTAATAATAAATCTTTAAAACCACAGCCCTTAAAAAGCTGTGGTTTTTACATTTTTAAAGTCCGTTTTTTGGTACACAGCGCCCTATATAATATAATTAAAAGTTAAAAAGAAAAAATATAAAAATAAAGCATTAAAATTTTATTAAATTTGGCTGGAGCCCTTTATTTTTTTGAAAAAATATGTTACAATAAATTGAATAATTATAATTAAAATGGGGGGCATATATAAAGCCCTGAAAATTGGTTGGAGGTGTAAAATTTGTCGCTAATAAAAAAGGCATATAAAATGATAATTGCATTGTGCTTAATATTCAGTCTTTTACTGCTTACGGGCTGTTCTGATTTTGATATGTCGGCCGATGAATTTATATCACCACCAAAGGCGGGCGGCGAGCTGTATCAAATTGAACAGGCGCTTAAAAACTCTGTCACCACCGCCTATACCCTTAAATACCCAACCGCGGGTGAGCATCGCTCGGCATATATATTGGCCGACCTTACAGGTCGCGGTCAAAAGAATTTTGCAATGGCCTTTTACAGCAGTATCAACGCGGAAAATGTTACCACAATGCACCTAAACCTTATGAAAAAGGTTGACGCCAGTTGGATATCAATAAGTGATGTTTCGGTAGCGGCGGTCGGCATTGAAAAGGTGGAGCTTTGTGACCTTGACGGTGACGGCGTTGATGAAATAACGGTTGGCTGGAATATATACGCAGGTCTTGATAAAAAGGTTGTGGCATACCGCCTTAGCGGTGCCAAGCTTATACCCCTAATGCAGGAGCCGTATAAAAGCTTTCTTTGCTGTGACCTTTCGGGCGATGGCAGAAAAGAAATATTTGTTTTAACCCATGACACTGACAATGCCTTGGCAAAGGCAAAATATTTTGCCTTTGAGGGTGAAAAGGTGTCAAAAATCAGCACCTGTGACATTGATGGCGCGGTGGCAAGCTTTAATGAGCCTGTTTTTGGCGCACTAACCACAGGCACCCCCGCAATTTATGTGGATGCCGCAAAGGGCACAGGTATGCAGACCGAAATACTTTTCATCAAAGACGGTGAGCTTACTTCCCCAATGTATTTAGCATTGGCATCGGCAGCAGCTTCGCCCACCTACCGCAATAACACCGTGGTTTGTTCTGACATAAATTCCGACGGATATTTAGATATTCCCTTAATTGACCCCATAAATAATTTTAATCCCCAAACCGATGAAACCTTGCTGGTGCCAACCACCCGCTGGTGCAGTTATAACGGCAGTACATTAACCACCACCACCTTGGCGGTTATGGACTATACCGACGGCTATTATTTTGAACTGCCCCCAAAATGGCAGCAGTCCACAAATGTTTTAATGTCGGTTGAAAATCGCCAACGCACTGTGGTTTTGTGGAACACTGAAACGGCCGAAGTAATCAGCGAGCTTGTTCGTGTCCGCACCGTGTCCGAGGCCGAGTGGGATATAGCCGACAATGGCTATAACGGGTATTATGAGCTTGCCAGAGCGGATGGTGAGGTTTATGCCGCAATGTTCAGCGCATATGTAGGACCCGAAGCAATAACCAAAGACCAGTTTCAAAAACTTTTTCACCTTATAGGATAGTCTAAAGGAGATTTCGCAAAAATGAAAAAAATTCTTATTGTTGAAGATGAGGTTGCCATTCGTGAGTTTGAGGTTATCAATCTGCGCCGTGTAGGTTATGAAACGGTGGAGGCCGGCTCTGGCGAGGAGGCGCTTCAAATTTATGAGGAGCAAAACGATTTTGACATTGCCCTTTTAGATATTTCAATGCCGGGCATGGATGGTCTGACCCTTTGTAAGGAGCTGCGCCGCCGTTCACCCGCGCTTGGCATAATAATGCTGACCGCCCGCACGCAGGAGATGGATAAAATCAGCGGTTTAATGCTTGGTGCCGATGATTATATCACCAAGCCCTTTAGCCCGACCGAGCTGCTTGCCCGTGTTGATGCCCTGCACCGCCGTGTGGAGTTGGCTAAAAACAGTGAAAAGAAAACCCCAAGTGATGAAATTGTACTGGGCGAATTTGCACTAAACACTCGCCGCAGAACCTTAAGTAAAAATTCCCAAAACATTGAGCTTACACAGGTTGAGTTTCAAATTATTGAATACCTTTTCACCAACCCCGATGTTGCGCTTGACCGCACCGATATTTTAAATCGCGTGTGGGGCGATGCCTACTTTGGTGAAGAAAAAATTGTAGATGTTAACATCCGCAGGTTAAGAATTAAAATTGAAGATGACCCATCACATCCCAAGCGTTTGGTAACTGTTTGGGGTATGGGCTATAAGTGGAGCACATTATAAAACACTAAAAACTATGAAAGGAGCGACGACAATGTCAAAAATACTTGAGCATATGCCAAAAGGCGTAACCAGACGCTGGATAGTTAATGTAATGTCGGTAGTTATTGCCGTTGTCGTTGTTATTGAAATTGTAATAGGTGTTTTTGTTCATATGTATTATTATGATATGGCTAAGGCAAGGGCAAATGAGCTTTGTCAGGGCTTTTCGCTCTTGGCAACCGTATCAAATACCGACTTCCGCTCCACCGCAAGGCAGTACATTGAAAATTTTGAGCATAAGGATAAGCTGGAGGTACAAATTATTGATACCGAAGGCAATATTATAATCACATCAAACGGCTTTGACCCGGGCGCCCCCTCAATGCCCGATTATGAAAGCGCCCTTGCCGCCGAAAGCGCCACCGCCGACTGGATAGGCGTTTCTGAACAGGGTGAGGATGTTATGGCCCAAACCACCATACTTGGTGATTACGGCTCAGGCTCTAACGGTGCTATTCGTTGGGTAATATCGTTAGAGGGCGTAAAGCTACACATTTTTTGGTTAATAGCGGTTTGTATTTTAATTGGTCTTGGCATAATAGTTTTAACCTCAATGACCGGACTTTACTTTATAAAATCAATCGTACGCCCTGTGCGTGAGGTTAGCAATGTTGCCCGCAAAATGGCAATGGGTGACTTTAAATCCCGCCTTGAGGTGGAAAAAAAGGACGACGAAATAGGCGAACTGTGTGACGCCATCAACTATATGGCAAGTGAGCTTGGTCAGGCCGAAAACGCAAAAAACAGCTTTATATCATCGGTATCGCATGAGCTTCGCACCCCCCTTACCGCAATACGCGGCTGGGGTGAAACGGCAAAAATGTCACTTGGCTATGATACCGAACTGGTATCAAAGGGTATTGATGTTATCCTTTCAGAGGCCGATAGACTTTCGGGTCTGGTTGAAGAGCTGCTTGATTTTTCACGAATGCAAACAGGTCGATTTGCCGTTAATATGCGCCTTATAAATGCAGTGCAGGTGCTTAAAGAGGCCACCGATATGTATGTTGAAATCGCCAAAAAGCAGGGCATCAGACTTGATTTGGTCTGCCTTAACCCCGAAGGTATGGTGCTTGGCGATTCTGACAGACTTAAGCAGGTCTTTATCAATATAATTGATAATGCGGTTAAATACTCTAATGAGGGCGGCAGTGTTTTGGTTGACTGCCATGAAGAGGAAAATTGCCTGCACATTAAGGTATCCGATACGGGTGTGGGTATTCCCGAACAGGATATTGACAGGGTTAAAGAAAAATTCTTTAAATCAAACACCACCGTGCGCGGCTCGGGTATAGGCCTTGCCGTTGCCGATGAAATTATAAAGCTTTTAGGCGGTCTGCTTTTTATAGAAAGCAAGGAAGGTGTCGGCACCACCGTTACCATAGTTTTGCCCTTGGCACCAAGTGAAGAACCGACAACCCAAACCGATGCCGAGTTGTTCCCGCCCGAAGATGAAAATGATACCATAAAGGAATAGTAAAGAATGAAAAAAATCAGCATAGGTGGGCAGGCCCTTATTGAGGGCATTATGATGAAAAGCCCCACAAAAACCGCAGTAGCGGTTAGAAAGCCCGATGGCGAAATTGACATCACATATATAAAAGAAAAGCACATTAAGGATAAGCTTCCCTTTTTGGGCTGGCCTGTGCTTCGCGGTGTTGTAAGCTTTATTGAATCAATGCTGCTTGGCTATAAGGCGCTAATGCTATCTGCCGACAAGTCAGGTCTTACCGAGCTTGAGGAGCAGGAAGAAGCGGCAAAAAAACAGGCAAAGCTTGAAAAAAAGCGCCAAAAGGCGGCCGCAAAGGGCAAAGAGTTTAAGGAGCCCGATGAAAAGCAAAATAAAAAAAGTGAAAACATAATCATTACAATAGTTATGGCTATTGGTATGGTTTTGGGTGTAGCCCTTGCAGTATTTCTTTTTATGTGGCTGCCCACCGCCATATTTAACGGAATTGCCTATATTACAAACGGCGCCGTAACCAATGTTTTCAGACCCTTAATTGAGGGTGTTTTAAAAATAGGCATATTTGTTGGCTATGTTGCACTGGTGTCACTTACCAAAGACATTAAGCGGGTGTTTATGTACCACGGCGCCGAGCATAAAACAATCTTCTGCCTTGAAAAGGGTATGGAATTAAAGGTTGAAAATGTTAAAGACCAAAGCCGTTTTCACCCCCGTTGTGGCACTTCCTTTATGATTTTAATGCTAATTGTTGGCATTTTAATAAACCTTTTAATAGTAACGCTTTTCCCCGCAGTTACCAATCTTAGCATTTTGTGGGTAGCCATAAAAATATTGATGGTGCCCCTTATTTGTGGACTTGGTTATGAGCTTATAAAAATTTGTGGCAAGTATGATAACGCCGCAACCCGCATTATCGCCGCACCCGGTATGTGGGTACAGCGCCTTACTACTAAAGAGCCGGAGGACGATATGATTGAGGTTGCCATAGCATCCATCATAGCGGTCCTACCCGATGATGAGCAGGTATCAATAGACTGCTGCGATAAGGAATAGGCTATGACGGTAAATGATGCAAAGCAAAGCCTTATATTACGGCTTGAGACTATTACCGACTCCCCCTTATTTGAAGCAAATGAAATTATTATTGCCGCCCTTAAAATAAATCGCTCTGACCTTATTCTTTGCGGTAAAAACCCAATAACTAAGGCAGATAAGCGGCGAATAGACAGGCTTTTTAAAAAGCGCAAAAAGGGTGTACCCCTTCAGTACCTTTTGGGTGAGTGGGAATTTTATTCACTGCCCTTTAAGGTGGGGCAGGGCGTGCTTATCCCCCGGGGTGATACCGAACTGCTGGTTGACCTTGCGTTAGATGAGCTGGAGCACACCAAAGGTGCAACGGTTTTTGACCTTTGCGCGGGCAGTGGTGCCATTGGTATAGCACTGCAAAAAAACGACCCTAGCGCCCTTGTTACCTTGGTGGAAAAAAGCAAAAAAGCCTTTAAATATTTAACACAAAATGCGGCGCTTAATAATTCGCCCGTAAAATTTATTAGGGCAAACATTTTTAAGTGGCGCCCAAAACACAGGGCAGATATGGTTATATGCAACCCGCCCTACATAACAAAAAATGAAATGAAATCCCTTCAAAAAGAGGTCAAAAATGAGCCAAGGCTGGCACTTTTTGGCGGTAATGACGGACTTAAATATTATAAATTCTTAACCCAAAACGCAGGCAGATTTTTAAAGTCGGGCGGCAAAATGCTGGTTGAAATCGGCGCCGCGCAGGCCGATGATGTTTTAAATCTGTTTAAAGCAAACGGCTTTGAGTATGTTAAGGTTTTTAAGTATATAAACCAAAACGACCGCGTTGTTTTAGGTACATTTAATTCATAAATAAACCGAAAGGATGATATAAAATGGCAGATAAGAAAAAATTATTAGCACCCAATCCCGATAAGGAAAAAGCCCTTAAAACGGCTATGGAACAGTTAGAAAAAACCTACGGCAAGGGCACAGTTATGCGCCTTGGCGAAAATGTAGGTATGAATGTGGAGCATATTTCAACCGGCTCACTTACCCTTGATATTGCGCTTGGTATAGGCGGTCTTCCAAAGGGCAGAATTGTTGAAATGTACGGTCCTGAATCTTCAGGTAAAACCACCCTGGCACTGCACGCCGTTGCTGAGGCGCAAAAAGCGGGCGGTCAGGCTGCCTTTATTGATGTGGAGCATGCTTTAGACCCCGTTTATGCCGCAAACCTCGGTGTTGATATTAACCAGCTTTTGGTTTCACAGCCCGACACAGGTGAGCAGGCACTGGAAATCACCGAAGCACTTGTTCGTTCAGGCGCTATTGATATTATTGTAATTGACTCGGTAGCCGCTTTGGTACCCAAGGCCGAAATTGAAGGTGATATGGGTGATTCACACGTGGGTCTTCAGGCAAGACTTATGTCACAGTCACTCCGCAAGCTTGCAGGCGCCATTTCAAAGTACAACTGCGTTGCCATTTTCATCAACCAGCTTCGTGAAAAAATCGGCGTGTTCTATGGCCCGTCAGAGACCACCACAGGCGGTCGCGCGCTTAAGTTCTATGCCAGTGTTCGCCTTGACATCCGCAAGGCCGAAACCATCAAAAACGGCACCGAAATGGTTGGCTCACACACCAAGGTTAAGGTCGTTAAAAATAAGGTGGCACCCCCATTTAAAACCGCCGAATTTGATATTATGTACGGCAAGGGCATTTCAAAAGAGGGCGAGCTTGTTGATATGGCAACCGAGCTTGGCATTATGAAACGCTCGGGCGCTTGGTTCTATTATGGTGAGCTTCGTATGGCTCAGGGTCGTGATAACGCAAAGATTTTCCTTTCAGAAAACCCCGAAATCTTTACCGAAATTCAGCAAAAGGTTATGGACGCTGTGCAGGCAAATAATCAAGATGCTTTTGCAACCGTACCAAGCAAAGATGCACCCGAAGCCCCCGCTGAAGAGGCTGCACCCGCACCCAAAACCCGCATTAGTATTGATGTTGCGGTAGATGATTAATGTTAGTTAAAAACATTGCCGCAAGGCGCAAATGCTACTGTGCAGTAACACTTTGTCCGCCGCCCCCTAATGATATTGAAGGCGCCTGTTATGAGGGTGAAAACCTTTTAATTGACAGGCAAATTATAGCCCGCTGTAACATTGAAAAGGGCATGACCCTAACCCTTGATGAGATTAAGGACCTTTGCCATGTTAGCGAATGTTATAGGGCAAAAAATAAGGCGGTTTGGTATCTGTCGCGCACCGATTACAGCGAAAAACTGCTATTCGATAAGCTTTGTCGCACCTTTACCAAAAAGGCATCTGCCTTTGCCGTGGCGCAAATGGTAAATAAAGGTTATCTGAATGATGAACGGTTTGCCCTTTCGCTTATTTCAAGGCTAAAGGGCAAAAACGCATCGGTTAAGGACATAAGGCAAAAGCTTTATTTAAAGGGCATTTCAAAGGATATATGTGATGCCCTGCTTAAATCAGATGACCTAACGGACAGTGATTATGATAGGCTACTGTCACTTATAAAAAGCAAATATATAAATAAAATATCGGCTGAGGATGACCGCCGCAAAACGGCGCAGGCATTAAGGCGCCGCGGCTTTTCCTTTACCGATATAAACAAAGCACTTAACAGTTTTAATTGCTCTGATTGTGATGAGGAGATTTTTTAAATGTCGTATAAAATAGGTATGGTGTCGCTCGGTTGCCCTAAAAATCAGGTGGATGCCGAGCGCATATTGGCAGCCTTTAAAAATGAAGGCTTTGAAATAACAGCTATTGAAAATGAAGCCGAGGTTATTATAGTTAACACCTGCGGTTTTATTGAGGCCGCCAAAACCGAATCTATTGAAAATATTATTGAGGTTGCCGATTATAAGCAAAACGGAAGCCTCAAGGCGCTTGTCGTTACGGGTTGTCTGGCAGAAAGGTATAAAGACCAAATCTTAACCGAAATACCGGAGGTTGACTGTGTCGTTGGCATTGGCTCAAATGATAATATAGTTGAGCTTGTAAAGCAGGCGCTGGATGGCAAAAAGGTCTCTGATTTTAAAGAAAAAACCTGCCTGCCCCTTACGGGGGAAAGAATTTTAACCACCCCGTTTTATTCGGCATATTTAAAGGTGGCGGAGGGTTGTAACAACCGTTGCTCATACTGTGCCATACCCGATATTCGCGGCAAATTCCGCAGTCTGCCTATTGAGCAGTGTGTTAGCGAAGCCACCGAGCTTGCAAAAAAAGGTGTTAAGGAGCTTATCGTGGTTGCACAGGACACCACCAATTACGGCGCCGACCTTTACGGCAAACCGTCACTGGCAAAACTTCTTAGGGAGCTTGTAAAAATTGATGGCATAAGGTGGGTGCGCACCCTTTATACCTATCCCGATAAAATCACCGATGAGCTGTTAGACCTTTTGGCAAGCGAGCCAAAGCTGGTACCCTATTTGGATATACCTATTCAGCACGCAAGTGATAAAATTCTTAAAAAAATGCACCGCCGCGGCACCAAGGCGGAAATCAAAGACCTTATTACCAAAATAAGGCAAAAGGTGCCAAGCATTACACTTCGCACCTCGCTTATAACCGGCTTCCCCGGAGAGACCGAAGCCGACTTTACCGAGCTTTGCGAATTTGTACAGTGGGCAAGGTTTGACCGACTTGGCTGTTTTGCCTATTCAGCGGAGGAGGATACCCCCGCCGCCGAATATGAAAATCAGGTTGATGAGCAGTTAAGACAGGACCGCAGTGAAATAGTAATGAACGACCAAATGACCATAGCCGCCAATAAAAATGAGCAAAAAATAGGCAGTGAAATTTTAGTCCTGACCGAAGGCTATGACCCATACATAAAATGCTATTTTGGTCGCAGTGAGGCAGATGCCCCCGATATTGACGGCAAGGTTTTCTTTATGTCAAGTCAAAAGTTAAACGAGGGCGATTTTGTAAAGGTATTAGTAAATGATACCGTTGAATATGATTTATTAGGCGAATTTTTGGAGGTGGCAGAATAAATGAACTTGCCAAACAAACTAACCATTTTAAGGCTTATAATGACACCGCTTTTTTTAGCGGCACTTGTTATACCCTTTTCGCATCACCTTTTGGT
The DNA here is from genome assembly GCA_017382915.1 of Clostridia bacterium. GTDB lineage: Bacteria > Bacillota > Clostridia > Oscillospirales > Acutalibacteraceae > UMGS1279. Next base: position 12,867 of record JAFNZJ010000111.1, read on the forward strand.
GGCACTTATTCTTTTTGCCGCCGCCAGCCTTACCGATTATATTGATGGCAAAATGGCACGCAAGCAGGGTCTTGTTACCGATTTTGGTAAATTTTTAGACCCCCTTGCCGACAAAATGCTTACCACCGCCGCCTTTTTAGGCTTTATCCAGCTTGATATTGGCGTTGGCATTACCTGGATAACCTTTATAGTACTGGTAAGGGAATTTTTAATAACCTCACTTAGACTTGTGTCGGCAGGTAAGGGCAATGTTATTGCCGCCAACATTTGGGGCAAGGCAAAAACTGTCAGCCAAATGGCCGCCATCATTGTTGGTATTGGCGGTAAATATGTTGCAGAATTTTTCCCCACATCACAGGTTGTCGGTCTTTCGGTAGATATTGCAACCAATGTTATGCTTTGGATTTCAGCCATACTGACCGTTATTTCCGGCACTATTTATGTTATTCAGAATAAAAAATACATAAATCCCAAAAAATAATAGTAGACAAAGGCGTAAAATAATCGTATAATAAAATAAATAGATTAAATGCGTTTAGTGGGAGAAGTAGCCTTTTATAAAGCCCCTTCAGGGAGCAAACCTCATAGACTGTAAGGGTTTGTAGGCAGGCAAAAAGGCAAAATGCACCCATCAGCACGGGCAAGGAACCTTGTTTTAAAGCAGTATTTGTCCGCGGTAGGCACCGTTATATGCCATGATAAGTCAAAATCGGAGTGGAACCGAGGTAACTTTTTAGCTTTACCGCCTCCTATAACACCAGTTGGTGTTATAGGAGGCTTTTTTATTTTTAAAGGAGAGAACGGTTAGTGTTTGATAGAATTCGTGAAGATATTGCCGCCGTTAAGGAGCGCGACCCCGCGGCACGAAGCTCACTTGAAATATTCTTTTTATACCCCGGCGTTCGTGCAATTCGTATGCACCGCAGGGCAAACTGGTTTTACCGCCATAACCTTAAGTTTATTGCCCGTTGGATATCCCAGCGTGCAGTGCGTAAAACCGGCATTGAAATTCACCCTGCCGCCACAATAGGTCGCAGATTGGTTATTGACCACGGCGTGGGGGTTGTTATCGGTGAAACGGCAGAAATAGGCGATGATGTTTTAATTTATCAGGGCGTTACCCTTGGCGGTACCGGTAAGGATGTTGGCAAGCGCCACCCCACTATTGGTAACAATGTTATGATAAGCTCAGGCGCAAAGGTGCTTGGCCCCTTTAAGGTGGGTGATAATGCACGCATTGCATCGGGCGCAATAGTCTTGGATGAAGTACCGCCCGACTGTACTGCCGCAGGTGTGCCCGCACGAATTGTGCGCCGTAACGGTGCCAGGGTTGCTCCGCTTGACCAGGTGCATATTCCCGACCCGGTTGCAGAACAGCTTTGCAGACTTGACTGTCGCATACGCCAGCTTGAAAAGGTGGTAAGTGAAACGGCACCCGAGCGGCTTAAGGAGCTACCCCCGCTTGATATAGATTGCCCCACCTGTGAAAACAAAAATGATAATTAGCCTTGGAGGTAAAAAATAATGCAAATTTATAACACAATGACCCGTAGCAAGCAGGAGCTTGTGCCCGCCGATGGTAAGGAGATTAAAATTTACGCCTGCGGACCCACAGTTTACAACTTTATTCATATCGGCAATGCCAGACCCCTTTGCGTGTTTGATGTACTGCGCCGTTATTTAGAGTATCGCGGCAACAAGGTAAACTTTGTTCAAAACTTTACCGATATTGATGATAAGCTCATCAAAAAAGCCAATGAGGAGGGTATAACAGTACCCGAGGTTGCCAAAAGGTACATTGATGAATTTTGGGTAGATGCCAAGGGTCTTAATGTGCGTGAAGCCACAACCCACCCCAAGGCAACCGAAAATATTGATGCAATTATTGATATTATTAACACCCTTGTAGAAAAGGGCTACGCCTATTTAGCCGATGGCGATGTTTATTTTAGGGCCACCAAGTTTAATGAGTACGGCAAGCTTTCACACCAGCCCCTTGAAGACCTGCTTGCAGGCGCAAGTGAGCGTGTTGACGCCGCCGATTTTAAAGAAAACCCAATGGACTTCTGCCTGTGGAAGGGCGCTAAAGAGGGTGAGCCTTTTTGGGAATCTCCATTTGGCAACGGCAGACCGGGTTGGCATATTGAATGTTCAGCAATGGCAGGTCGCTTTTTAGGTAAAACCATTGACATTCACTGCGGCGGTCAGGACCTTATCTTCCCCCATCACGAAAATGAAATTGCACAGTCAGAATGTGCCAACGGTTGCACCTTTGCAAATTTCTGGATGCATAACGGTTATATAAATGTAGACAACCGCAAAATGTCAAAATCGCTTGGCAACTTCTTCACCGTTCGTGAGGTGGCTGAAAAGTTTGGCTATGAGCCTATCCGTTACATTATGATTTCATCCCACTACCGTAGCCCCATTAACTACAGTGTGGATATTTTAAATCAGTCCAAAAACGCGTTAGAGAGACTTTACACCTGCCTTGATAATATGAACTTTGCACTTAAAAATGCTGCCGACGGCGGTGAAGCGCCCGACTTTTTAACCGCCAGAAAAAATGAGTTCATAACCGCAATGGATGATGACCTTAATACAGCCGATGCATTGGCGGCAGTATTTAATCTGGTTAAGGACATTAACATTATGTTAAGCCAAAGCCCCGCAAAGCAAACCATTAAAGCGGCGCTTGATTTGTTTAATGAGCTTACCGAGGTTTTAGGTCTTGTATATCAGCGTGAAGAAGAGCTGCTTGACACCGAAATCGAAGCCCTTATTGAAAAGCGTACCGAGGCCAGAAAAAACAAAGACTTTGCCTTGGCCGATAAAATTCGTGATGAACTTAAAGAAAAGGGCATCATACTTGAAGACTCTGCCGCAGGTGTAAAATGGCGCAGAGCGTAGTAAAAACAGAAGAATTGCTAAAGGCCTTGTGTGGCGAAAATGTTTCGCCACAACCAATAGGCAACGGCTTTGAAATATATGTTTCAAAAAATCATACCTTTGGCACCGACGCCGTACTGCTTAGCCATTTTGCCGCCCCAAAGAAAAATGACAAGGCGGTTGATTTGGGCACAGGCTGTGGCATAATACCCTTTTTATGGGCAAGGGACGGACTTACATCATACACTGCAGGTCTTGAAATTTCGCCCGAGGGTGTGGCTTTAGCAAACGCTTCATTAGAAAAAAATGCCCCAAAAAGCACACTTGAATTTTTTGAGGGAGATATTAAAAACCCTTTTGTTAAGCTAAAAAAGGGCGCTTACACATTGGTCACCTGCAACCCGCCCTATAAGGCGGCAGGGGCAGGCATTTTAAGTGACAGTGTGGCAGATAAGTTTGCCCGCCATGAAACTGCCTGCGATTTAGCCGATGTTATTAAAGCGGCAGCAGGACTTTTACAGTTTGGCGGTAGGCTTGTTATCTGCCAAAGACCCGAGCGCCTTGGCGAAATATTTTCGCAAATGACGGCACATAAAATTGAGCCTAAAAAACTGCGACTTGTATGCCGCAGTGAGGGTGATGAGCCTTGGCTTGTTTTGGTTGAGGGTCGCCTTGGCGGTGGTAAGGGTATAAGAATTATGCCCAACCTTAACCTTTATAAAGATGGCAAACTGTCAGATGAACTTCTTAAAATTGAAGGTCCTTATTTACAGGGCGCTAAAACGGAGGTAAAAAGATAATGAAACCTTTTATGGATAAAGATTTTATTTTGAATTCAGACACCGCAAAAGAGCTTTATCATAACACAGCGGCAAAGCTTCCTATAATTGATTACCACTGCCATATTGATGCCAAAGAAATTGCAGAGGACCGTGTCTTTGATAACATAGCACAGGTTTGGCTTGGCGGCGACCACTACAAATGGCGCGCTATGCGTATTTGCGGCACACCCGAAAATTTAGTTACAGGTGATGCCCCCGATAAGGATAAGTTTTTTGCCTTTGCCGCCGCCGCACCTAAAATGGTGGGCAGTCCGCTTTACCACTGGGCCCATTTAGAGCTTCAGCGTTATTTTGACATCACCACCCCTTTAAGTGAAGCCACCGCCGAAGAAATTTGGAATGAATGTAATAAAAAGCTTAAAACCCTTTCGGCACGCAAGATGATTGAAAAATCTAATGTTGAAATTATCTGCACCACCAACGACCCCACCGAGGACTTAATTTACCATCAGCAAATAGCAAAGGATAAGACCTTTCCCACCAAGGTTTACCCCGCCTTTAGACCCGATAAGGCAGTAAACATTGATAAGCCCGATTTTGCCCCTTACATTAAAACGCTTGCAAAGGTTTGGGGTAAAGACATTAAAACCTTTGCCGATGTTAAGGCGGCCATTATAAGCCGAATTGATTATTTTGCCAACAACGGTTGCCGTGCCGCCGACCACGGACTTGACTTTGTGCCCTTTGGTGCGCTTGATGACGCCGCCCTTAATAAGGTATTTAAAAAGGCAATGCAGGGCAAACCTGTAACCAAGGCGGAGGCCGACGCATATAAAACTGCACTTATTGCCTGCTGCGCTAATGAGTATACTAGGCGCGACTGGGTAATGGAGGTACACTATGGCGTTATGCGTAATGTTAACAGCATAATGTTTAATAAGCTTGGCGCCGATACTGGCTATGACACCGTAAATCAGCATTTAGATGCCGAAAATTTAGCCAAGCTTTTAGACCACCTGCTTAAAAACAACGCACTGCCCCGCACAGTAATATTCCCCATTGACCCATCGCATAACACCGCGGTGGAAACCATTGCAGGCGCATTTCAGGCAGAGGGCATTTGCGGTCGCGTTCAGCAGGGTGCCGCTTGGTGGTTTAATGACACCAAAATCGGTATGGAAACCCAGCTTAAAGCCTTTAGCGACCTTTCGGTGCTGGGCTGTTTTATTGGTATGCTTACCGATAGCCGCAGTTTTCTTTCATACACCCGCCACGAATATTTCCGCCGCATACTTTGTAACTACATAGGTGAGCTGGTTGATAAGGGTGAGTACCCGTACGACCTGCCAACATTAGAAAAAATAGTAGCCGATATTTGCCATGATAACGCAAAGGCATATTTCGGTTGGGATAAGTAGTTATGGCTGAAAAGATTTTAGTAGGTATGAGCGGTGGTGTGGATAGCTCTGCCGCCGCCCTTTTGCTTAAAGATAAGGGGTATGATATTAAGGGTCTTACCCTTTGCCTTTATAAAGATGAAAAAACACCCCTGTCGGTTAGGGATGCAAAGCAGGTTTGCGATAAAATGCAAATCCCTTTTGATAGTCTTAATTTAGAAGACCTTTTTAATGAAAAGGTTATAACCTCCTTTATAAACGACTATCAAAACGGGCTTACCCCCAACCCCTGCATTGAGTGTAATAAGCATATAAAGTTTGGCGCAATGCTTGACTATGCCCTAAAAAACGGCTTTGATAAAATTGCCACAGGTCACTATGCCAATATTAAAAAGCAGGGTGATAGATTTGTCTTAACCCGCGCTAAAGATTTATCAAAGGACCAAACCTATGTGCTGTACCCGTTAACACAGCATCAGCTTGCACATACACTTTTGCCGCTTGGTGAACTAACCAAGGATGAAGCCAGGCAAAAGGCCGCCCAAAACGGCTTTGTAAATGCAAATAAGGCAGACAGTCAGGATATTTGCTTTGTGCCGGATGGCGACTATGCCACCTTTATTTCAAAAACTCTTGGCACCGAGTTTAGTCAGGGCGATTTTTTAGACCTTGACGGCAATGTTATAGGCAGGCACGGCGGTATGATTAAATACACCGTCGGTCAGCGTAAAGGTCTTGGTATGGGCTTTGGCAGACCAATGTATGTAATAACCAAGGACCCCGCTTTAAACACCGTAATTTTGGGTGATGAGCCTAACCTGTTAACCAAAAGGGTAATAGTAAGGGATGTTAACTTTATAGCGCTTGAAGCTTTAAATGACACCATAAACTGTAAAGGTAAGCTTCGTTACCGCCACGCAGAACAGCCCTGCAAAATCACCCCCCTTGATAAAACCACCATTTTGGCCGAGTTTAATGAGCCACAGCGCGCACCAACCCCCGGTCAGTCGGCGGTATTTTATGATGGCGATACGGTGATTTTAGGCGGTATAATTGAATAAAAAGCCTCCCTTCAAGCGGGGGGACCCGAACGCTAGTAGAAGAAATAGATAATTGTAGTTCTCTTAGGGCTTCCCCTTGAGGGGAAGCTGTCACAAAGTGACTGATGAGGTGTAGACGCTGAAAGCGGCGTAAAAATTATATTATAAAATATTTTCCACCTCATCCGAGTTTTGTTATACAAAACCCACCTTCCCCTCAAGGGGAAGGCTTTTTTATAGAATTCTACGCATGGCGGAGGAGAAATGAACGGTAAACTAAACAGCTGTCATTTTAAATAAATTAAAAGCCTTACCCGTTGCCCAAGTGTTCTTAAGGACACTTGGGCAGTTTTATTCGCCTTGCGGCGAGTGATATTGCTTCGCAGTGATATTTGAACTAAAGTTCAAGTGATATTGCCTTCGGCAGTTTTTGGCGAATAAAATATCACTGAAATCGT
>JAFNZJ010000112.1 GCA_017382915.1 Clostridia bacterium
AGCCAAAGCCCGAACAAAACAAAGTAGTGGCAGGGGTTAAACCGCAGGAGGCACCAAAGCCTACCCAAAAAGCCGTCACTCCCACTAAGGCCGAAAGCAAACCTGCGCCTAAAAATGATGAGCCTGTTTTGGTTTCACAGTGGCCCGAAATTCTTGAGGTTTTGCAGGGCAGTTGCCCGCTTATGGCGGGTATACTTGCCGGCTCCAAGGCTTATATAGGCGGTGGCAGACTTCTTATTGATTCACAGCTTGCCCAGTTTAGGGAGCTTATAAATTCCGATGTAAAGTACCGCGATTATATTAAAAACGCGGCCGAGCAGGTGCTTGGTGTTTCATATAATTTGGGACCCTATAAGCCACCCGTAACCGACACAAAGCCTGTCGAGGCAGACCCCCTGGCCGACTTTGTAAAATCACTTAACAAATAATTTCAAAAAGGAAAGGTAATAATAAAATGAAGGTTAGAATTCCAAATCAAGGCCCCAGCCGTGGCGATATGCTTAAACAGGTTCAAAAAATGCAGGAGGATATGGCAAATCTGCAGGCCGACCTTGATGAGCGTGAATTTTCTGCTACTTCGGGTGGCGGTATGATTTCGGTTACCGTTAACGGTAAGCACGAGCTTAAGGAGCTTAAAATCTCCCCCGATGCTATTGACCCCGATGAGCCAGAGATGCTTGAGGACCTTATAACAGTTGCCATCAATGAAGCCATTGCAAACGCAACCAAAACCTCTGAGGAGGAAATGGGCGCTATCACCGGTGGACTTAATATTCCCGGTATGCCCGGACTGTTTTAATTATGGCTTATCGTGTGCAACCACTTGAAAAACTGGTAGAACAGTTTGAGCGTCTGCCCGGTATAGGTAAAAAAACGGCAGGCAGGCTTGCTTACCATATACTATCGCGCAGTGATGATGAGGCAAAAAACTTTGCCGACGCCATTTTAGAGGCTAAGGAAAAAATTCACTACTGCAAATGCTGTCAAAACCTGACCGATTTGGAGCTTTGCCCCGTTTGTACCGATGATGAGCGTGATAAAAGCTCTATCTGTGTGGTGGAGGACCCAAGGGATGTTATGGCGTTTGAGCGCACCCGTGAGTATAATGGTCTTTACCACGTGCTTCACGGTGTAATATCACCTATGGATGGCATTGGTCCCGACAGTTTGCATATTAAGGAGCTTATGGCCCGCCTGGCAAACGATGAGGTAACTGAAATTATTATGGCAACCAACCCCACTGTTGAGGGGGAGGCTACCGCCAGCTATATATCACGCCTTATAAGGCCAATGGGCATTAAGGTTACCCGCCTTGCCTACGGTATACCTGTGGGCGGCGACCTTGAATATGCCGATGAAATTACCCTTTCGCGTGCGCTTGAGGGAAGAAATGAAATAAAGTAACCTTTTAAGCCTTAACCATGGTTAGGGCTTAAAATAATTATTGGAAGGGGTAAATTGTTTTGTTTGATAAAAATCTAACGGCTCATTTAGCCGAGCTTTCAAAACTAAAGTTTACCGAAAAAGAACTTGAAAAAATGGCCGATGAAATGACCGAAATAGTAGCCCTTATGGATACTGTAAACGGTTTTGATGACACCAAAACTGCGGGCACCAATGCGCCGCTTGGACTTGGACAGTTTCGCTCTGATAAATATACCGACTCCATGTCGCGTGAGGATGTTTTAAAATCCGCCAAAAGCAAAAGTGACACCTGCTTTAAGGTTCCAAAGGTGGTGTAGGCTATGAATAATTTAATTAAAACCGCAACCATCAGTGAGCTTTCATCAGGTCTTAAAAATAAAGAGTTTTCAAGCTCCGAGCTTACTGCAGCCTACCTAAATCAAGCAAAGAAGCAAAACGACACCACCGGTGCCTATATAAATATTTTAGAGGAATATGCTTTAACCTCTGCCGCCAAGGCCGATGAAAAAATAAAAAACGGCAGTGCCACCCCCCTTACAGGCATACCCATTGCCGTTAAGGATAACATCTGCCTTAAAAACACCCCCACCACCTGCGGCTCAAAAATGCTGGCAGAGTATGTTTCACCCTACAGTGCTACCGCCCTTACCAGGCTGGAGGATGAGGGCGCCGTTATAATTGGCAAAACCAATATGGATGAGTTTGCAATGGGCAGTGCATCACAAACATCATATTTTGGCGGTGTAAAAAACCCCTATGATTTAAAGCGTGTTGCAGGTGGCTCATCAGGTGGCTCGGCTGCCGCCGTTGCAACCTTTACCTGCCCCGCCGCACTTGGCTCTGATACCGGTGGCTCAGTGCGTCAGCCCGCCGCTTTTTGCGGTATAACCGGGTTAAAACCCACCTACGGCACAGTGTCACGCTATGGTCTTGTTGCCTTTGCATCATCACTTGACCAAATAGGTCCAATGGCACGCACCGCATACGACTGCGGTCTACTGCTAAATGCCATATCGGGTGCGGATGAGTTTGATTTTACGGCGGCAAATCGCAATGTTACCGACTACACCGCCCTTTGCGGCACCGATGTTAAGGATGCCGTTATTGGTCTGCCCAAAGAGTTTTTCGATGCCGATATTGACGCTGAAGTTAAATCGGCGGTTTTAGCGGCGGCAGAGGTTTATAAAAATATGGGATATATCGTAAAGGAAGTATCGCTTCCAAGCCTTAAATATGCCGTTGCGGCATACTATCTTATATCCTCGGCCGAGGCGGCAAGCAACCTTTCGCGCTATGATGGTATTAAATATACCCACCGCAGTAAAAATGGCAAAACCTATGAGGACCTTATTAAAAACACCCGTCGTGAAGGCTTCGGGTGGGAGGTTAAGCGCCGTATAATGCTTGGTAACTATGCCCTTTCAAGCGGATATTATGATGCATATTATAATAAAGCGGTTACCATAAGGGCAAAAATTAAAGCCGAATATGATGAGCTTTTTAAAACCTGCAGTTTTGTTTTAACTCCCACAACACCCACCACCGCCTATAAAATTGGTAAGGATGTTAAAAATGCAGTTAAAATGTATTCGGCAGATATATTAACCGTAACGGCAAACATTGCGGGTCTACCCGCCATATCCACCACCTGTGGATATGATAAAAACTGCCTGCCAATTGGTATGAGCCTTATTGGTCCCGCCTTTGGTGAGGATAAAATCATTGCCGCGGCCGACCGTTTTGAAAAAACCTTTATCCGTAGGGAGGCTGAAGTTTAATGGAATATACAACCGTTATAGGTCTTGAAATACACGCCGAACTGCTTACCACATCAAAGGTTTTTTGCAGTTGCAAAAATGAATTTGGCGGGGAGGAAAACACCCGTGTTTGCCCCCGTTGTTCGGCACTGCCGGGCAGTCTGCCCCTTTTTGGCAGGGGCGCCGCCGTTCTTGCCGTAAAGGCTGGTCTTGCCCTTAACTGCAGGGTTAATAACTTTAGCGCCTTTGACCGCAAAAATTACTTTTACCCCGATTTGCCAAAGGCATACCAAATAACACAGTTTAACCACCCAATTTGTGAAGACGGTTATTTAATGGTGGGTGGCAAAAAAATAAGAATTAACCGCATCCATATTGAGGAGGATGCGGGTAAGCTGGTACACGATGAAGCCGAGGGTGTATCACTTGCTGATTATAACCGCTGCGGTGTACCCCTTATTGAAATTGTAACCGAGCCCGATATAAGAACGGCCGATGAGGCGCGTGGCTTTGTTGAACAGGTTGCACTTGCCCTTAAATACGCAGGTGTGTGCGACGCTAAAATGGAGCAGGGCTCACTAAGGTGCGATGTTAACATTTCAATTATGCCAAAGGGCTCTACCCAATTTGGCACCCGCACCGAAATTAAAAATTTAAACTCATTCCGCTCGGTTGTAAGGGCAATTGAGTATGAATATTCCCGCCAAAAGCAGCTTGTCCAAAGCGGTGGGCGGGTTATTCAGCAAACACTTCACTGGAATGACTCTTTGGGTGTTACTACGGCACTGCGCTCTAAAGAAGAGGCGCACGATTACCGCTACTTCCCCGAGCCGGATATTCCACCCCTTTTTATTACCGATGATGAAATTTTAGCCCTTGGCAAGGAACTGCCCGTGCTACCGCAGTCAAGACAAATGCGGTATGAAAATGAGCTTGGGTTATCCCCTGCCGATGCCGCACTGCTTATTAGCGAAAAGCCCTTGGCAGACTTTTTTGAGGCGGCGGTAGAGGTTTATAACAACCCAAAATCCATTGCGGCCATGATTTTGGTTGAACTGCTGCGCCGTATGAATGATGCGGGCAAAAATGTGGAGGATATTAAAATAACCCCCAATGATTTAGCCGCGCTTTGCAAAATGGCCGATGAGGGCACCGTATCAAGGGGCGCCGCCAAGGACATTTTAAAGGTAATGTTTGAAGTGGGCGGCAATCCTATGGAGATTGCAAAGCAAAACGGTATGCTTATGAGCAACGACACCGCCGAGGTGGAAAAGGCCGCCGATGAAATTTTGGCCGCCAACCCCAAAGCCGTTGCCGAGTATAAAGAGGGTAGCGGCAAGGTGTTTGGCTTTTTAATGGGTCAAATGTGCCGTGCGCTTGGCAAATCTGCCAACCCCGCAATAATTAAAAAGGTTTTGGAAGAAAAACTGAAATAATAAAAACCACAGTCAAATGACTGTGGTTTTTTGTTTTATACATTGTGGCGGAACTGACGAAGCAGATAATCAACATCGTTATCTGAAAGGCCAAAGTTTGCAATCATATCGGCCTGAATCATACGCAGGGTTTCCCTTGACCTGTCGTAATCAGACATATCGTTTGCCGCTTTAATGGCTGCTAAATATCTGTTATAGCTTGTTGAATCCATAATAAATATCCTCCATATTTAATTTCTTTTTTTATTAAAAAGGCTTGCGGTTAAAGGTTGCCCTTGATATTTTTACATCAACGTCAAAAAACGGAATTTTGCTTATATAATCGGTCATAAGGGCTTTAAGCATTGCCTTGCGCGCCTTTGGATTATCTACACGGTCAGGCTCCTTATCAATTATATCGGCGCCCCATTCCTCACGGTTGCGGGCTTTAATGTCACTGAACTTTTGGCAGGGCTCTTCGGTGATTATTTTCCAGTCCCTGGTAAACATTTTATAACCAAAGCCTTCTGCATTAACATCAAAATCTATTCCCTCTAAATTGCATTCCAACGCGTTGTTATAAAATTCACGACCGCCAAAAACTTCAATAAACTTCATACCAAACAGGTATACAAGGTGGCTTTCACCTGCTTTGTCGGGGTCTTCTGCTACGGGTGGTGCAGGCGGGGCATAGGTTGGTTGCTGTGGTGCTGAATAGGTGGGCTGCTGCGGTACTGCATTTGGGGTGTAAACCTTTTCAGCGGCATTTGACTGTGGCGGGGCGGGTGGTGCATAGGTGTCTGCGCCATGGCTTTGCTGGGGTGTTATGTTTGAGGTGGTAATAATATCGCCACCTTGAATAGCACCGCTTGGCAAACCTTCAACTATAAGGCTGTAGCTTTGGTTTGGGTTTTGGGGCAGTCTGAAGGATGATACCATAATCTCCTGCACATTGCCGTTATAGGTGGATGTAAGGTGTGCCCTACCGGGAAGCGCCAATGGGGCATTGCCCTGAACATAGCCCGATACAACGGTTTTTTGGGTGCCAAAAATTTTAAAAGTTTTGGTAACAACAAAACGCGATTCGGCGCCAACGTCAGCGGCGGGCGGGGTGTTTTGCTTTACTGTTTCAAAATAGGTGCCGCATTTTCGCAAAAGAATAGGTCATTTTCTTTTGGGGTAAGCTCTAACCCACAAAATGTACAAAAAGGCATAATATTTTTATCTCCCTTCATTTATTTGAAAAATAAACCAAATTCTACAAAGCAATAACTGTCTACCCAGTCGGGGTTTTGACCCTTGCTCCAAATAGGTGAATTGTGGAAAAACTTGCGCGGGGCAACGGCAAAGCATTCACCCTCAATTAAATGGTGGGGACCAAGCAGATTGCGCAAATTGCCCGTAACGGTAATTTCAATACTGTTTTTGCCCTGCCTTAAAAGGTTTAATGCATTTACTTCATATGGCTGCCACATAACGGTGCCTGCATCGGCGCCGTTGATTTTAACCTCAGTAACGGTGGAGCAAAGGTTACTAAATGCTACACTGCGGTTTTCTGTCTCACCTGCTGACAGGTCAACCTCTTTTTCAAAGGTCATACTACCTGCAAAGAAGGGGAAGCCCTGTGTGGCAATTTCACCGTCGTTTACTGTTTTTGGCATTTGGGTAATAACAAAATCGCCATTGGTTTTAAGTGCCCTGCGCTCTAGCCTTTCAAACGGGGCTTTTGCCTTAACACCAAAATCGCCAACCAAATAAACGGCCTCAATTTCCATATCATAGGTAAGCTTATTTTTCTCTGATTCAAAAATCAAAGAGTTTTTCATATTCTTATAAACCTCGGCGCTCTGCTCAAAGTCACAGGTCAGGCGAATTTCATTACTGCCAAGGGTTACAAGCTCTTTAATGTTAATAAGTCTAAAGGCAATGTCGTGGTAATAGCCCAGGTCGGTTTTATCTGCCGATTTGCCGTTTACCGTTATTTCAAAAATACTTGGAGTTTCAAGCGCTAAATTAAAGGTGTTAAATTCCAAGGTGTCGGTATTAAAGTTAAACACAACATCAAGCTTTACCTTTTTTTCATAACTGCAAGCAATCTCCTGCACATCGTTTATGGGCAGGTTTTTGGCCTTTAGCTCACCGTTAATATAAAGGTCGCAGTAGTCCAAAGTAAGGGCGTTATTATCTGCCGATTTTATTTTCCACTCGCCCTTTAAATTAAGTGGGGTAAGCAAATTTTTATTATTTTTTGCGGGCGCCTTTTCATCACTATTATAAACAAAATATATTGCCGAGCCGCGACCCGCAAGTCTGCCGCTTATAACTATTTTATCGCCGCTGATTTCAAAGTCAAGCGGTTTTGTTTTGCCCGTTACGGCACTGAATTCTTCGGCGCTTTTACCCTTTATGTTTGCGGTAAAATCAACACTTTCTTGATTTGGGTTAACAAGGTAGTACATTGCCATACCCTCATCATCAAAATACCTGACGGTGGTAAGTACCGCCTTTTCTTGCTTTTCATAGGTAAGGTCAATCTTTTTATAGCAACTAGGTACGGCGGCGCCGATATTATCATTTTCGGCTACCTGCATACCCTTTGCAAGCTCTACAAATTCGTCTGTTTTAACGCCGTCAATATATGTTGGTATAACTTCGGTAAAAATTATTTTGCCGCCTGCATTTTTAAATTCCTTTAAAAGATTATAGGTTGCCCTGCCAAGACAGGTGGTGGGCGGTACAATAACCAAGCTGTACTTTTGGGTGCCAACCCTTAAAAGTCCGTCTTCTACACTGCCGTGCCTTTCTAAAAGCTTATTGTCGCCAAGGTGGTAGTTAAAGCCTGCATTTTCAAGCGATGTCATTGCCATTCTTTGGTGGTAAACAAGCGTGTTTGTGATAACTGCCGATTCAGGTGTACCCGCAAAGGTAAGCCAGCCACCCTCAATACTGTTTAAAAGCAAAATGTTGGTGTCCACCCTACCCTCAGCAATAAGCATACCAATACGGCTGACCATATCATTAAAGGTGCGGTAGTTTTTCCACCAGGGTTGATGGCGGTAAAGTGATGCGGGATAATCCCTTTTTCTTATACCGCGCAGGCTATATCCCTGTAAATGCTGGCAAAGGTAATTAACGCCGCGCACCATTTGTGCTTCATATATCCACCTAAGTTCTTCAAAGCTGACATTCCAACCGCAAAGGGCAAAGGTTTCTGACAAGATTTGCTTTTTACCAAGCTGATTGGCGGCCGAGGTCAACTGCATTATGGTGTTGGTAGATGCCTCATTTCTGCCTAAATGGTCCATACCGGGTATATCCATAAACTCATAGTTTGGCATTGCCGAGCCGTTGCACATCATTTGGTAATAAAAATCTTCTTCACAGGTCATATGTCCGGTATAAAGCTGTCCGTTTTTTTGGCACCAAGCCTGAATTTGCTTATTAAAGGCCTCGGTAAAAAGGTCGCGCACCAGCTTCCAGTAGCGGTAGCGTATAACGGTGTAGTTTTCATCCTCAATAAAAAGGGATAAAAGCTTGGGGGTAAACTCTTCACCGTAAAGGTTTTTATACTCATCCTCTAAAACAAAGGACCAGGGATAACCTTTTCGTGAAACCTGCGGTTCATCGGTGAAAAAGCCGGTCATACCGCCTAAAGATTTGCCTAAAGCATCTATGTATTTTTCGTGGGTGCTTTTTATAAACTCGGCAATAACCTTTTTATTAAGTACATCAACATAAAATGGGTTAATGTCATAATAAAGGTGATAGTTTTTGCCGTTATAGGTAATGTTGGTAACGGTGGTTTTGGTTTGCTTTGCATCATCGGTCTGTTCACAGCGCAGATATTTTTGCTGGTACTCTACCCCTAGTCCGTTTACCGCGCCCGAGCCAAAGCCGCTGGGCCAGCCGTTTTCATCATAACCCCAAGCAAGCATATTGGTATCGTTTGCTTTTTGGCTTGCGGCTTTGATGTTATCAAACCACTCATCCTTTAAATATTCGGTTTGAAGACCGCCCCTTGCGTGCATAAAAAAGCCACCAAGACCTGCCTTTTCCATAAACTCAACCTGATTTTTTGTTTCACAAACATCAAGCTTTTCGTTCCAGGACCAAAAGGGTGCGGGACGATATTTTTTAGGTGGATTTTTAAGGTATTCTTTGTTCATTAGAATGCTCCCTCCAAACATAAACTCTTCATAGCATAGTATACCACAACCCACCCCTAAAAGCAACATTTTAAAGCAACAATATTAGGGTGTCTTTATCACTTTTTGGCACCTCCCCGCCAAAAATAATGGGTGTTCCGCTAAAGGCTAAAATTTCATTTTGCAGGTCTTTAGCATAAGGGGTGTCGGGTAAAATTATTTTGCCTACAAAGGGGCTAATATCTTTAAAATAATTATTTTTTATAAGCCCTTTTGATACAATTACCGCCGTATTCGGTCTTTTTATTTTACACTGCTTTAAAAAGTTTTCCAGCTTTTTTCTTTTGACCGCGCGGTTTAAATCAAAGGGCTTGGGGTAATCTTCGGCATTAAAGCCCTTTGGGTAAATTATTTGCCCCGCATAAGGGTAAAGCACCTTTATAAGTTTATGTTTTCTGCGCTTTGTTTTTGGGGGTGGGGCGTATATTATAATGTTATCCCCCACCTGCTTTGCCCTTATTTTATAAAAAACTCCCCGCTTTTTTATAAGCCTTAATGTTATAAGCATAAACCTACACCGCCTTAAAAGATTTAGGTGTTTTATAATATGCCGCCCACCCTTAAACATATAATTATTTAAAGGAGTGATTTTAGCTATGTTTGTTATTAAAGAGGGGGACGGGGGCAGTTATGCCTATATGGTACAGCTGGCACTTGCCCGCGCGGGATACCCGCTTATAATTGATGGTATTTTTGGTGGCAGAACAAAGGCGGCGGTTATAGATTTTCAAAAATCAAGGGGCCTTACCCCCGATGGAATAGTGGGCAAAAACACCTTTTTGGCATTAAGGGAGTTTTTGACAGGCTACACCTATTATACCGTAAAGCAGGGTGACACCCTTTATAAAATAGCAGGTCGGTTTAATAGTTCAGTAGCGGCATTACGGGTGGCAAATGAAGGTATTGACCCAAACAATTTAGAGGTAGGTAAACAAATTAAGGTGATATATGGCTTTAATTTGGTTAGCGATAAGGTGCAGTACAACTCACTTTTAGGTGAGCTTATAGCCGAAGGCTTGGCGGCGCGCTACCCCTTTGTAGGGCTTAACATAATAGGTCGCAGTGTTTTAGGTCGCCCCATTGCGGCGCTAAATATGGGTGTTGGCGCTAAAAAGGTGTTTTTTAACGCAACCCACCACGCAAACGAATGGATAACCACCCCAATGCTGCTAAAATATTTTGAGCAGTATGCCAAAACCAAGGCGGGACTTGAAAACACTGTCGATAATGCGAACGAGCTTTTTAACAGCACCACCCTTTATGCGGTACCGATGGTAAACCCCGATGGCACCGACCTTGTAACCGGCGCCATAGAAAAGGACAGTGAGGTTTATTTGGATGCACTGCAGTTTGCCGCCAACTACCCCTTTATACCCTTTCCGTCGGGGTGGAAGGCAAACATTAGGGGCACAGACCTTAACCTTAATTACCCCGCTATGTGGGAGCAGGGGCGGGAGGTAAAATTTGCGGCAGGCTTTACCCTACCCGGACCCGCAAACTATGTTGGCACCGCCCCTTTAAGCGAGGTTGAAGCGCGGGCGGTTTATAACTATTCGGTAAATATGAATTTTGATTTAACCCTTTCACTTCACACCCAAGGGCAGGAGATTTATTGGCGCTTTGGCGATTATGAGCCACAAAGAGGGCGTGAAATTGGCATAAAAATGGCGGCGGCATCGGGCTACACACTTACCGACCCTGTACAGTTTCAGTCGTACGGCGGGTATAAAGACTGGTTTATAATGACCTACCTGCGCCCCGGATATACCGTTGAAGCGGGGCTTGGCACCAACCCACTACCCATTAGCAGCTTTAATGAATTTTACCCGCCCGTCAAAAGCATTTTGCAGGTAGCAATGGAAAACGCATAATAAAAAAGCACCTTGCCGAAATATCAGCAAGGTGCTTTGATTTGTTTTTTATTTTGCGTAGTCAACTGCGCGGTTTTCACGAATAATGTTAACCTTGATTTGACCGGGATATTCAAGCTCATCCTCATAACGCTTTGCAATGTCGCGGGCGATGATGGTCATTTGGTCATCACTAACCTGTTCAGGCTTAACAATAACGCGAACCTCACGACCGGCCTGAATAGCAAATGAAGATTCAACACCGTTAAAGGAATTGGCGATTTCCTCTAATTTTTCAAGGCGCTTAATATAGCTTTCAATGTTTTCACGGCGGGCACCGGGACGGGCGGCAGAAATAGCATCGGCGGCCTGTACCAAGCAGGCAATAACGCTTTTAGCCTCTACATCGCCATGGTGCGAGTGAATAGCATTGATAACAATATCATTTTCTTTGCACTTTTTGGCGGCCTCCACACCAAGCTGGATGTGTGAGCCTTCCTGCTCATGGTCAATGGCCTTACCAATATCGTGTAGTAGTCCTGCGCGGCGGGCAAGGGTTACATCCTCACCAAGCTCGGCAGCCATAAGACCTGCAAGGTGGCAAACCTCCATTGAGTGATTAAGCACATTTTGACCGTAGCTGGTACGGTAATGAAGCTTACCAAGCAGACGAATAAGCTCGGGATGAAGACTGTGAAGTCCTGCATCAAGCATTGCACGCTCGCCTTCCTGCTTGATGGTATGCTCCACCTCGGCAGTGGCCTTTGCAACAGTTTCTTCAATGCGGGCGGGGTGAATACGACCGTCTAAAATAAGCTTTTCAAGTGAAAGACGGGCAATTTCACGGCGCACAGGGTCAAAGCTGGAAAGGGTAATTGCTTCGGGTGTGTCATCAATAATAAGGTCAACACCTGTTGCGGTTTCAAGGGCGCGGATATTACGACCCTCACGACCGATTATGCGACCCTTCATCTCATCATTAGGTAGCTCAACCACTGAAATGGTAGCCTCTGATGAGTGGTCGGCGGCACAGCGCTGAATAGCCTGAGAAATAAGCTCGCGTGCCTTTTTGTCGGTTTCTTCCTTAAATTGCTGTTCAAAATCAAGAATTTTAACTGCCTTTTCGTGGGTTAATTCGCCATCAAGAAGGGTAAGCAGTTGGTCTTTAGCCTGTTCAGCGGTAAGACCTGAAATCTTCTCCAGCATTTCAAACTGGCTTTTTTTCAGGTGCTCCACCTCAACCAGCTTATCCTCAACCTCTTTTGCCCTTTTGGCAATTTTTTCTTCCTTAACCTCAAGATTATCGGTTTTGCGGTCAAGGTTTTCTTCCTTTTGTTGAAGCCTGTGTTCTAAGCGTTGAACTTCACTTCTGCGCTCGCGGATGTCCTTATCGGCCTCTGCACGCTGACGGTGAATTTCATCCTTGGCTTCGATTAACATTTCTTTCTTTTTAGCCTCTGCATTTTTAAGGGCATCGCTTAAAATTTTTCTTGCCTCATCCTCGGCAGAGCCTATTGTGGTACTGTCTGCCTTGCGTCGGTAAGCCGAGCCAAGAAAAAAGCAAACAACACCTAAAACCACGGCAATAGCAGCCGCAATTACGTAAAAAAGTGGGTTATCGGGCATTAAAATGCACCTCCTTATATAATAAGCGTTATGGGGTACGCACCCCAAACGCATTGATAAGGCAGGGGTTTCACCTGCCGCCGGTTGACCCGACCAAATAAAAATAAAATATGAAAAATGGTGGTTTTGAATATAATCGGGTCGGATATATTTGTGCCCTGCACACCACCCGCCAAAGTGTAGTGCAAAAAGCACTTTAAGGCTAGTAGTTAAAATAAAAACACTAACCTAATATACCAAATATATTGTATACCTATTTAGTGTATATGTCAAGAAAAACTTGCAAAAATAAACTATATATTGTAAAAACAGCACCATCCCTTTGGGTGGTGCTGTTTTTTAAAAGACATTATATTTGCGAAGTACCTTTACAAGCTCTTCTTTGTTTTTAAAATTGCCCGCCGTAAGCATTTTTTTGATGCGGTATTTTATGGCACTTACCGATATAAAAAGCCCGTCTGCAATGGCAACTATGGTTTTATCCTTAAGCAGACCATCTACAATTCTGCGGTCAATATCATCCCACATACGAAGCAGTTCTTCAATTTGAAGGGCGGTTAAAACATCGGGGTCGGCCTCATAAAGGGGCAAACTGCCTGTCGTTGCCCTAACAAGCGGCTTTTTATACCTTACCGAGCCTGTAGACTGGCGCTCAATAAGGGGGCAGTCCACAAGAATTGACGAACAGCTTATATCGGGGTTGCGCTGTAAAAACTGATGAAGCTTTACCGCCTGGCGACCAAGCTCAACAAAGTTGTTTTCCACCGTGGTTATGGTGGGGTGTACGGCGGCCGACGCAATGGAATTACCAAAACCTATAACAAAAAGGTCCTCCGGCACACGGACGCCGCGTTCTTCAAGCCATTTTAACAGATATAAGGCGGCGGCATCGCTGGAGCATATAACCGCATTATAGCGGTATATGTTAAGTCCAAAGCTTTTGGCACATTCTGAAAGGGTTACATCCTTATATGTATCATTTTCGCCCAAATTCAGGTGCATATGGCGACTAAGCTTTAAAAATTCCTCAATCTTAACATGGTCAGAGTGGGTGTCATCATGGGCACCAAAAAAGGCAATCTTTTGGCGCTTATTTGCCACCAAATAGCTCATAACATTATACATTGCCTTTTGAATACCAAAGCTTACAAAGCCTGCGGCACCAAAGGCTTCGGTATGAATATCCATACCTGCGTTAACCAAAAGCGGCTGTGCCCCCTGTCGCAGTATTTGGCGGCAGGTGCTTTCCATCCAATGATATGAATAACCAATGGCAAGCACCAGCGGTCTTATATATTCATCATTGGTTATGGGCTTTTGACCGTTATAATCAACTATGGTAATGTTCTTTTTAAGGGCCTCTTTACCTATACCCGCAAGTATGTCGGTTATCCAGTAGCCCTGAAGTCCAACCTGCTCTGAGGTTACATAAATGTTCATAACTTCTCCAAAGAATTTTAGTTTTCATCCCCGCTAAGGTCTTTAAGCTCATAGGGGGTGGTTTGATAAACAAAGTAGTTAAGCCAGTTTGTAAAAAGGGTGCTGGCATATGCGTGCCATCTTGCAATCGGCTCATTTTCGGGATTGTTATCTTTAAAATAATTTTTGGGCACTTCGGGGTTAAGACCACGCTCCAAATCACGGAAATATTCCTTTTTAAGGGTGTCGCGGTCATATTCGTGGTGACCCATTATGAAAAACTGCCTGCCCTCTTTATCGCCCACCAGATGAAGTCCAACCTCATCCGACTCGGACATAATGCGAAGCTTGGGGTGATTTGCAACCTGGTCCCTTTTAACGGCGGTGTGGCGTGACTGCGGTACAAAAAGGTAATCATCAAGACCGTGGAAAAGGCGGGATTTTTCGGTAACTATATCCACCCTGAACACGCCCGAAAGCTTTTTATCCAAAACCTCTTTTTCAATGCCGTAATGGTAATAAAGACCTGCCTGTGCGCCCCAGCAAATATGCAGGGTTGAAAAAACATTTTTCTTTGACCATTCCATTATCTGGCTAAGCTCGGCCCAATATTCAACATCCTCATAGGGCATTTGCTCAACCGGTGCGCCTGTAATAATAAGACCGTCAAACTGTTCATTTTTAATTTCATCAAAGGTGGTGTAAAATGCCAGCAGATGCTCGGGTGAGGTGTTTTTTGCCTTATGGGTTGAGGTTTGCATTAAGGTAACCTCAATTTGAAGTGGGGTATTTGAAAGACAGCGCAAAAGCTGTGTTTCGGTTTCAATTTTATTGGGCATTAGGTTAAGTATTAAAATTTTAAGGGGTCGGATGTCTTGGTGCAAGGCCCTTGTTTCGGTCATAACAAAAATATGCTCGCTTTCAAGTATGGCTCTTGCCGGTAAATCGTTGCTTATTTTAATGGGCACCCTGAATGACCTCTCTTTCAAGAAATAATTATTTTAATACATTATACACCTTTTTTTTGGTAAATACTATACCTAAGGACAAAAAAAGAGGTGTTTTTTTGAAAAAATTTAAACCATTGCTACTAAAATTTGGTCTTGGCACGGCCATTGGGGCGGTAAATGGCTTTTTTGGTGCGGGCGGTGGACTTGTTTGTGTACCCATTTTAATGAAGCTGAACTTTGAAAGGAAAGAGGCACACGCCAACGCCGTTGCGGTTATTTTGCCCATAACCATAGCCAGCGCCACCCTTTATGTTTTAAAGGGCAGGGTGGATATATTAAGCACCCTTATTTATATACCGGGCGGTATTATAGGGGCTATTATAGGCACCTTTATTATGAAAAAAATATCGCCAAGCCTTATAAAAAAGCTGTTTAGCCTTTTTATGATTTGGGCGGGATGGAGGCTTATTTTTAAATGAGTGATATTATTATTGGAAGTATAGCGGGGCTTGTGTCGGGCATTGCGGGGTCAATGGGACTTGGCGGTGGCAGTGTGCTTATAATTTATCTTACCCTTTTTGCGGGGGTAAAGCAGCTTGCGGCGCAGGGCACCAACCTAATATTTTTTGTGCCGATTGCCGCCGTTTCGGTTTTTATTTACGCCAAAAGAGGCATAATAAAATGGCGCACCGTACTGCCCATTATGGCGGGCGGTGTTATTGGCACCGTAGGTTCAGGACTTGCCGTTTCACTGGTAGGCGGTGAGCTGCTTTCAAAAATATTTGGCGGTTTTATTATTCTTTACGGACTTATAATGCTTTTTAGCAAAAATAAAAGCCCTGAAAAACAGGGCTAAAATTTATTTTAATGTTTTAAGCACAGCGGCGGCAATACGGGTGGCGGCACCGTTACCTGCGCCTGCATTTTCCACTATTACGGTAAAGGCATAGGGTGTTTTTTCATTTTTGCAAAAACCAACAAACCACGAGTGGGGTGTTGATTTATCCCCCACCTCAGCGGTGCCTGTTTTACCGCAAACCTCAAGACCTTTAAACCTACTGTCGCCGTAATTAAGCTTAACATTATTACGCATCATACTTGCTAAAAGGGTGGCGTTTTTCTCGCTCATCATTTTTGTGCTATCACGATTTGCCTTTTTAATGGTGCGGCCGTTGGCATCGGTTATTTTTTTAACCAAATAGGGTGAAATGCTTTCGCCGCCATTGGCAATGCCGCCCATAAAGCAAAGATACTGATATGGGTTTACAAGGTCATTATGCTGACCTATGCCCGACCAACCAAAATCAATGTCGTTTGAATCACTAACCTCATATTTGCTGGTGGCACAGGGTATGCCATCCATTTTAAGCGATTTATTAAAGCCCACCTTTTCGGCAGTTGCGGTAAGGTCACCGCGCCCAAGCTCCAATGCGGTTTGGGCAAAAAACGCATTGCAGGAATGCTTTAGCGCGCTGTCTAAACTGATGTTATTGTGCCTGCCCAAACAGCTTAACCACTCACCCGCTATGGTAACACCGTGATTGCATTTAAAATGCATGGTGGTGGCGGTATTTATGTTTTCAAGGGCGGAAAGTGCGGTCACCAGTTTAAATATTGAGCCCGGTGCATAAACGCCCGAAAGTAATCTGTTTACATAAACACCCTTGCCGCTTGGGGTGTCATTGCTATTGGGGTCAAAGGTGGGGGTGCTTACCATACAAACGATTTCACCCGTTTTATAGTTGTATATTCCCACCGTGCCAGAATAACTGCCAAGGGCATTAAGTGCGGCAACCGAAACACTGCTATCAATAGTAAGCTCAAGGTTATTGCCCTTGCCGCTTAAATTATAAACACCGTTTACGGCATCATAACCGCACAGCTCATTAAGGTAGGCGCTATGCATACCTGTTGAAATAAAGCCTTTGGTATCACCAACGGCATGTATGGTGGCCTTTCTTATGCTTTTTTTACTGTTATAAACGCGGGTGCCGTTTTCGGTTTTTGCCAAGACAACACCGTTTCGGTCGGTTATGGCGCCCGCCTTGGTCAATACACCGTTTGTGTAAATGTGCTTATTGGCAGGGTATGACATCCAACCTTCGCCGTTAAGGGTCAAACTAAAATAGTAGCCAAAAACACCTGCGGCAAATAAAACAACCACCAAAATTACTATAAAACTGCGCTTTATTACTCTGTTCATTCGCTATCCCTCCATTGCTTTGAGGATTGCTTATGAAGCTCTGCCGACTTAAAAAATGACAGCATCATTAAGGCGGAAATAAGACTTGAGCCGCCAATACTTACAAAAATAAATGTAACACCCGTAAGGGGTAAAATATCAACCGAGCCAAAAATATTAAGTGCGGTTTGGAATATGATTTGCACAGTGGCACCACCCACTGTTACGGCATCAAAAAGGCAGGTAGAATTTTTAATAAGCCTGAAACCGTAAATGCCAATGGCCACCACCGAAAGGGCTGCGGCAAGGGCAATGATTGCACCAAATTCTTCACCAAGCACGCCAAAAATCAAGTCGGTTTCGGCCGCGGCTATATTTTTTAAATTGCCGTTACCGGGTCCGACACCAAGCATACCGCCACTTGCAAAGGACATCATTGTGCGGGTTTGCTGATAGCCCAAGCTGTCTGCATAATCCCAAGCGTGAAGCCAAGCACCAAAACGGCGGGCAATATATGGGTAAAGAAGTATAATTCCGCCTGCGCCGACCACCGCCGCGCCAAAAATACCCGAAATAATAATAGGACTTTCAAGGCGAAGGGTTAAGGCGGTTAGCATAATAACAAAGAATATTGCCACCGCACCAAAGTCCAACATAATGGCAAGGGCGCCCATTGAAAGCAGGCAGTAAACTAAAAATTCAATTCTGCGGGCAGGCTTTTTGGTTAGTATGTAAAGGCTTATTCCGCCCATAGCAACAAAGGCAACCTTAACAATTTCAGATGGTTGAAATGAAAATGAGCCTATGGACAGCCAGTTGCGGGCGCTGTTTATTTTGGTGCCAAAAAATGCGGTATAATAAAGCAGTGCAAGTGACAAAACCATAACCACGCGCTGAGCCTTTATTACAAAGCCACGGTATTTTAAAATAAATGTAAGCAGTATAAAGCCCACTAGACCTATACCAAAGCAGATTATTTGTTTTAAAAGTTGGTCGGGCGACAGTGCCGACACCAGTGAAAGCCCCAAGGTAATTAAATAAAGGGCGGGGATTTCAAGCAGCATTTTAAAGTTTTTAATATTCTGCCCCACCAAAAAATATGCCCACTGACCAACTATAAGCAGTAAAAATGCGGCGGGAATTAAGGGGTCTAAATTATTCCAAACATTAAGGCATATTTGAAGTGCCACTATAATTTGAAACAGGGTTAAAAATATAAGGGCAAGTCCACCACTGGGCGGACGCTTTGACAGTATATTTTCATCCTCTTTATACTTAAAGGTTAATATCTGCCCCGCAATGGATATTTTATCACCATATTCAAGCGGTGCCATTCGACTGACATTTTGCAAATTGACCGCAATTTTGCCCATAATGGGGGCAATATGCCAATGCCCCTTTTCAAAACATAAAAGGGCGTGCCGCTTTTCAACACCGTTTATTGGTATTATAAGGTCGGCCGACTTATAGCGACCTATAATAATTTCCATAGCGTAAATATCAAGGGATATGCCATCCCTGGTAACAAGTGCGGCAAGGGGTGAAGACACTTTTTTGTTTTTTATAAAGCAGCTGACCCAAAGCAAAGCAATTGCAACGGTAAGCAGTGGAGTAACCCATCGCGAAACCGCAAAAAAGTATGGATATATACCGCTCATTTAAGTCTTCACCTCACAATCAAAAATCATACTAAAATTATATCAATAATATTAAACTATGTCAAGAAAAGCAAAAGGCGGGGCAAAGCCCCGCCTTTAACTGCCCTTTATTTTATCCAGCACGCCCTTTTCAAGGCGGCTTACCTGCGCCTGCGATATACCAATTTCTTTTGAAACCTCCATTTGGGTTTTGCCCTGCATAAATCTTAAATTTAAAATTCTTTTTTCTCTATCATTCAGGTTTTGCATTGCCTCTTTAAAAAAGATTTCATCCACAAAGCTTGAATCGTCGTTTTTATCGCCCACCTGGTCTAAAACATATATGGTGTCGCCCCCATCTGAAAATACAGGCTCATAAAGAGAAATGGGCTCTACCACGCTTTCAAGCGCTATAACCACATCACTGCGCTTTGCCGAAAGCTCGGTTGCTATTTCGCTGACGGTCGGCTCCCGCCCAAGCTTGGCGGTAAGGACCTCCTTAGCCTGCATTGCCTTATACGCCATATCCTTTATTGAACGGCTTACCCTTACCGAATTATTATCCCTTAAATAGCGCCTAATTTCACCAATTATCATTGGCACCGCATAGGTGGAAAATCTGACATTTTGGGTTATATCAAAATTATCTATTGCCTTTATAAGCCCCACACAGCCTATTTGAAAAAGGTCGTCGGGGTTTTCTCCACGGCCCCAAAACCGCTTTATTACGCTTAAAACCAGCCGCAAATTGCCGTTTATAAGCTCCTCACGAGCCGATTTATCCCCCTGCTTTATCTTTTTAAGCAGTTCCTCCTTTTGCTTTTCTTTAAGCACCGGTAGCGATGCTGTGTCCACTCCGCAAATTACAACCTTACCATACTGCACAATTCTCACTTCCCCTTCAAAAGCATTATTACCCTTAAAAAGGAATTCAAACATTAAAAATATTTTTATGGTTGACAAACTTCACTTGTATTTGACAAACTTAATTTTTAAAAGTTTGAGCATAATATTTTTGAGGTGATTTTTTTGTGCACAGCAATAAGCTTTAAAACCAATGAGCATTATTTTGGCAGGTCGTTGGACCTTTTTTACACCCTTAATGAGCGGGTGACCATAGTGCCACGAAATTTTTTATTTAAAATGCGTTTTTTAAACGATATTAAAAACCACTATGCCTTTATTGGTATGGCAAGCGAAAAAAGCGGCTACCCCCTTATGTATGAGGCAACCAACGAAATGGGGCTTAGCATAGCAGGACTTAACTTTCCACATAATGCCGTTTATTTAACCCCCACCCACGGCAAAACAAATTTGGCACCCTTTGAGCTAATCCCCTATTTGCTTTGCCTTAGCAACAGTGTAAGTGAAGTAAAAAACCTAGTAAAAAATATATATTTGGTTGATACGCACTTTGCCCCCGATATGCCCAATACTCCCCTGCATTTTATGGTTAGCGATAAAAAGGAAAGCATAGTGTTGGAGCCAACTAAAAACGGGCTTTTGCTTTATGATAACCCTGTGGGTGTGCTGACCAACAACCCACCCTTTAAAACCCAAATGCTACTGCTTTCAAACTATATGCACCTTTCAAATAAACAGCCAAAGCCCTGCACCGTCTTTGGTGCCGACCTTGCCCCTTATAGCCTTGGTATGGGGGCAATTGGACTACCGGGTGATTTATCATCCGGGGCAAGGTTTGCAAGGGCGGTCTTTACCAAGGCATATTCTGACTGTAGCGGTGATGAAGCATCATCGGTGGAGCAGTTTTTTCATATTTTAAAGGCGGTATCGGTGGTAAGGGGTACAGTGCTGACCGACCAAAACAAACCGCAGTTTACCAGATATTTAAGCTGTGTTAACACAAAACAGGGCATTTACTACTACACCACCTACCAAAACAGCCGAATAAATGCCGTTAATATGTTTAATGAAGATTTAAACGCAGACAAGCTTATTAGCTACCCCATAAACAAAGAATTTGATATAAAACTGCAAAATTAAAAAAACCTTGCAAAACTAAAGGTTTAAGGTTATAATATTACCCACAAAGCCTTTAGAGTTGGTTAAACGGCTGCGGCTTGCATTAGCAAGGTGAGGAAAGTCCGGGCTTCACAGGGCAGAATAGCGGCTAACCGCCGCCGAGGGCGACCTTAGGACAAGTGCAACAGAAATATACCGCCATTTTTATGGTAAGGGTGGAAAGGTGAGGTAAGAGCTCACCGGTAATGCAGGAGACTGTGTTACCCTGTAAACTCTATTTGAAGCAACACCAACCGAAGCAATGCATCGGCCCGATGGGCTTCGAAGGGTGGCTGGAGCGGTAGAGCAATTTACCGCCTAGATAGATAGCCGTTCACGACAGAACCCGGCTTACAGACCAACTCTAAATGCGTGTTAAAAGAAAACATCCCGTTTGGAATTAACCAAACGGGGTGTTATTTTTATGTTTTATCGGTTTTCAATATCGCCTATCATATCAACGCGGCGCTGATGCCTGCCGCCTTCATACTTGGCGTTTAAAAATTCATAAACTATCATTTCGGCCATAGCCTCACCAACCACCCTTGCGCCAAAGGCGATTATGTTGGCATCATTATGCATACGGGTAAGCTTTGCTGAATATGGCTCGGAACAGACGGCGGCACGCACACCCTTAACCTTATTAGCGGCAAGCGAAATACCAATACCTGTACCGCATATAAGTATGCCAAGGTCGGCTTCACCGCCCGCCACCGCGCGACCTACCTTTTCACCATAAACGGGATAATCGCAGGAATCATTTGTGTCGGTGCCAAAGTTTATAACGGTGTGACCCATATCCTCAACATATTTTTTAATGTGATTTTTAAGTGCTACCGCTGCGTGGTCGTTGCCTATTGCTATTTTCATTTTAACTTCCCCCTATTTTAGTGCTATTATTGCCGCCAAATTGCCCCTGTTACCGCCCGTTGCCCTGTGCGAATGAAAAATATGACTGTTACAGCAGGTGCAAAGGTCGGTTACACAAATATTTTTTTGGTCAATGCCTGCATTTTCTAAAATGCGGCGGTTGGCAAGCCAAAGATTTAACATATATTTGCCGTTTTGCTTTTTTATAAATATTTCATCTAAATTAAGATAGCTTAATTTTTTAAACTCATTATAAACGGGGTCATCAACCTCATAACAGCAGCTGCCTATTGATGGACCAATGCCAACCATAATATCACTTTGGTTACTGCCAAATTCTGCCGCCATTTTAAGCACAGTTTCTTTGCCAATTTCCTGCACGGTGCCGCGCCACCCCGCGTGGGATGTTGCCACCACCCTTTTTGCCTTATCATAAAAAACAAGCGGAACGCAGTCGGCATATTGGGTAACCAAGGCCACACCCTTTATATTGGTTATAAGACCGTCAATATTATCATAATCGCGGTCCTTTACAATGCCCTTGCCAATATCATCAGCCGTTACCGTTTTAATGTTTTTGGTGTGGGTTTGGTGGCTTAAAACCGCCCTTTCGGGGTCAAGCCCAAGGGACTCAAACAAAATATTATAATTTTGCCTTACCGCCTTTGGGTCATCACCACCTGTAAAGCTCATATTCATTGCGGCATACTGCCCGCGACTTACCCCGCCCATACGGGTTGTAAATGCGGCTACACAGTCAGTACCGTGAATATTTGGAAAGGTTAAATATAAAAGACCATCTTCATTTTTTACAACATTTAAGGTTTTTGTTTTCATAATAAAAATTCCTAATCAACTACCGTTGGATTTTTGGTGGTGAATTTAAGGCCATTTTTAGTTTTGCCGTCGGCCATAAAGATTATGGTATTATCTAAATCGGTGCGAAGCACCTTTATTTTTTTAAGAGCATTAAGTGTTTTTTTATGCGGGTGATTATATTTATTATCTGCCCCGCAGGATATAACTGCATAGTCGGGGTCTACCGCCTTTAAAAACTCTTTGCCTGAAGAACTGTCACTGCCGTGATGACCAACCTTTAAAACATCGGCCGAAAGATTATAGCCTGCGCCCAGCATTTCATCCTCACTTAACCTTTCGGCATCACCCATAAATAAAAACGAATGTATGCCATAGGTTATTTTAACCGTTACCGAATAATTGTTAAGCTCATCATAATCGGCGCTGTTTGGTGAAAAGAAATAAATGCCACAGTCCCCCGTGGTTATAGCGGGCTGATTGCTTGGGGCGACCCCCTTTATTTTAAGACCCTTATTTTTTATGGCAAGCAAAAAATCTTCATAGGTCTTACTGGTGGGGGTGTCATCCCTTGCCACCCTTGGAGCATAAATCGCACCTATTTCAAAGGTGTTTATAACATCTGCCATACCGCCGATATGGTCGGCGTGGGGGTGGGTTGCAATTAAATAATCAATTTTGGTAATATCTTTACTGTTAAGGTAGGCAACTATTTCATCACCATCCCCGCGGTTGCCCGCATCAATAAGCATTACCTTGCCGTCGGGCAGGTAAATAAGCTCACAGTCGGCCTGGTCAACATCTAAAAACTCGGCAACCAGACTGCCTTCGGTGGTTGCGGTGGTGATTTTTTGCTCTGATACATTTGGCACAAAGCGGGTACAGCCCTGACAGGACAAAATTAAGACTAGTATGGCACAAATTATGCCAATTAAGGTTTTACGCCTGCTTTTGCCTACCACTTGTGTCCTACCCCCTTTTTAGTTAGCCAAAGCATTCAAACCCGAACCAGCCTTAAAGGGCTGATTTTAGGTGGCTTTCGGCTCATTCGCACACATAGGCGTTAGCCTTATGTGTTTGTCTTCACCAAAATCCACTGGAAACTCCGCACCTTTAAGGTCGCA
>JAFNZJ010000113.1 GCA_017382915.1 Clostridia bacterium
GCCTGCCTGATGACAGTATTTATGTTACATTTTCAAATCAGGTGGAAAACACCCGCACAATAACCATTGAATGTTCAAAGGAAAAAGATTTTTTAAAGGAGCTGTAAAGGTTGAAGGTAGTTGCAATTGACTGCTCTGCAAAGGCGGTATCGGTGGCATTGGCCGATAATGGCAAACTAATAGCAGAGGGCTTTTTAAATATTAAATTAACCCACTCTGAAACACTTATGCCTATGGTGGAGCAAATTTTAACCAACTCAAAAATAACCCTAAATGATATTGATGCCTTTGCCGTAACTGCAGGTCCGGGCTCATTTACAGGTGTTAGAATTGGTATAAGCGCCTTAAAGGGTATGGCCTTTAACGATGAAAAGCCTGTTTACCCGTTTTCAACCCTTATGGCAATGCCGCTGGTTTTAGATAAAAGCTATAGCGGTGTGGTTTGCGCCTTGATGGATGCAAGGCGAAATCAGTTTTATAATGCAGTTTTTGAAATTAAAAACGGTGAAATTATAAGACTTACCGAAGATAGGCTTATTTCGGCCGAAGAACTTCTTAATGAACTTACCGCACTTAATAATAAGGTGTTGCTTATGGGCGATGGGGCAGAGCTTTTTTATACCCTAAGCAATGAGCATAGCGCATTAACCCTAGCCCCCCAAACGGTACGGCTTCAGCGTGCATCGGGTATAGCGGTTGCCGCCTCAAGCGGTAAAAATTCACCCGAAGCAGTTACCCCTACCGAGCTACAAACGGTATATCTTAGAAAATCCCAAGCCGAGCGCGAAAGGGAAGAAAAGCTTTTAAACAAATAATAAAACCGAGGACGCTGTCCTCGGTTTTTTATTTTAGCAAAAATTCAGTTAAGTCTTTCATACTGTCTAATATATATTCGGCGCCGGCGGTTTTAAGCTCATCAAAGCTGCCGTAACCAAAGGTAACACCAATTGGCGTAATTCCGTTTTCCTTTGCGCCTATAATATCGTGCTTGCGGTCGCCTATCATAGCAGCTGTTGTGCGGTCGGTTACCTTGGCAAGCTTTAAAGCCTCGGCAATCACTTCACTTTTGGTACCAAGTGTGCCGTCTAAATTACTGCCAACCGTTACATCAAAATATTTATCAAGGTCAAAATGTGCTAAAATTTTATTTGCAAATATTATTGGCTTTGATGTTGCCAAAACCATTTTTGCGCCGCTTGACTTTAGGGCGTCAAGCATTTGTTCAGTACCCTCAATAACGGCATTTTCAAATAGACCTTTAGGGGCAAAGTATTCGCGGTAAAACTCTACCGCTTCGGTTGCCTGCTCTTTTGAAAAACCATAGTATTTTTCAAAGGATTC
The DNA here is from genome assembly GCA_017382915.1 of Clostridia bacterium. Lineage (GTDB taxonomy): Bacteria > Bacillota > Clostridia > Oscillospirales > Acutalibacteraceae > UMGS1279. The sequence goes on from JAFNZJ010000113.1 coordinate 1,342, forward strand.
GCTAAGCGGCGGACCTATAAATTTACATAGCTTTTGGCGGTCGGTTTCATCAATACCGTATTTTTTAAGGGCGTACATTACCGAGTTTGTAATTCCCATCATTGGGTCGGTAAGGGTGCCGTCCAAATCAAAAAGCAGGGTGTTAAATTTCATTTTTCATCCCCCAAAAATCAGTTTGCAAATTTATTTTAACATAAACATTTTTTATTTGCCATATTTTTATTAAAAAAGCGTTAAAAAATATTGAAAAAACAAATAAAAGGGTTTATAATAAAAGGGTAATAATTTCAGTTTGGGGGATTTTTAAAAGATGTTTAAAAATTTTGTTAAAATTACTTCATTTGTTCTTTGCCTTGCTACAATGCTGGCTTTTGGCGGCTGTTCAGGCAATGAAACGGTTAAGGTTGACCTGCCTTCATCATCTGAGGTGCCCGTTTCATCCGAGCCGGAGCCTGTCTTTGCGGTTAACCCCCTTACAGGTATTGAAAATTTAGACCCTGCAGCGGTTAATAATCGCCCCGTAGCGGTTATGATAAACAATCTTTACCCGACTGCACAAAGCGTGCAAACAGGTCTTAATCAGGCCGATATAGTTTATGAAGCCTATGCCGAAGGCGGCGTTACCAGATTACTGGCCGTTTTTAAGGATATTTCAAAAATTACCAAAATTGGTACCATACGCTCGGCTAGATATTCATATATTGACCTTGCAATGGGTCACGATGCCATTTATGTTCACGCAGGCATCAATAAAAGCCACGCCGCACCCCATGTTAAAGAAACAGGCATTGATAACATAAATCTTTTAGGCGGCGGCTTTGGCGGTATGAGCTTTAGAGAAAAAAACGGCAAGGCTTATGAGCACACCCTTTACACCACAGGTGAAAAATTAAGTAACGGCTTTAAAAAGATTAAATGGCGCACCGAGCTTAAAAATAATAAGGGTATGTGGCAAAGCTTTGTAACCGATGATGCAGAGGTTACACCCGCAACAGAATGTGAAACCATAACCGTTACAATGTCATCGGCATATGTTTCAAAATTCACCTATGATAAAGAAACCAAAACCTATAAAAAGTTTAGTGCCAAAAAGCAGCATAAGGACTATGTAACAGGCAAACAACTTTCATTTAAAAATGTTTTGGTACTTAAAACCGCTATAACCCCGCTTGGTAATGAGGGTGTTGTTAAAACAGGTCTTACAGGCGGTGAGGGTTACTATGTAACCAACGGCGGTTATCAAAAAATTAAGTGGTCAAAGGGTAGCACCTCCAACCCAATAAAAATAACCCTTGAAAATGGTAAGGAATGTGCATATAACCCCGGCAACACTTGGGTTTGCTTGGTAAACAAAAACAACAGTGTTAAAATTACTGCCCCCGCACCCAAAGCATCAAGCACCCCTGCGGTCAAATAATTAAAAGGATTTTATTATGAAGCATTTGGTATTACTTTTAGACGGTATGGCCGATTACCCCGTACCGCAGCTTATGGGCAAAACTCCAATGGAATGTGCCCATAAACCCAATATTGATTTTTTGGCACAAAATGGTGAGGTTGGACTTTGCAAAACGGTTGCCGACGGACTTAAACCCGGCAGTGATGTTGCAAATCTTTCGGTTTTGGGTTATGACCCTGCCGTTTGCTATACAGGTCGTTCCCCGCTGGAGGCGGCAAGCATTGGTATTGATTTAAAGCCCACCGATGTTGCCATGCGTTGTAATTTGGTTACCCTTTCTGATGAGACAAATTACAGTGAAAAAACTATGGTTGACTACTGCGCTGATGATATTTCCACCGCCGAGGCAAGTGAGATAATTGAGTTTATTGAGCAAAAGCTTGGCAATGAGATATATAAGTTTTATTCGGGCGTAAGCTACCGCCACTGCCTTGTTATTGAAAACGGTACCACCGAGCTTGGCACCATGACACCCCCGCACGATATTAGCGGCAGGGTAATTGGTGAATATTTAAGCGATAGTGAAAACGCAAAGCCTTTGATTCAGTTAATGCAAAAAAGCTATGACCTTTTAAAGGACCACCCGGTTAACATAAACAGGGTTAAAAATGGTCGCCGCCCCGCCAATTCTATTTGGCTTTGGGGTGAGGGCAGAAAACCCTCTTTGGAAGATTTTAAGGCAAAAAATTCAGTTTCGGGCGGTATAGTTTCGGCCGTTGACCTGCTACGCGGAATTGGCAAATGTGCTAATATGGCGGTACCGTTGGTTGAGGGCGCAACAGGCTATATTGACACCGATTTTACAGCCAAAAAGAATGCCGCTATTAACCTGTTTGAGCAGGGCACCGATTTGGTTTATATTCATATGGAAGCCCCTGATGAATGTGGTCATAGGGGTGAGGTTGAAAATAAAATTAAATCAATTGAACTTATTGATGAACTGGTTGTCGGTCCTATGATGGAATATCTTGATGGTACACCGCACAGTATTTTGGTAATGCCCGACCACCCAACCCCGTTAACACTTAAAACCCATGTGGCTGACCCTGTACCTTATGTGCTTTATAACAGCCAAAAAACCGTTAAAGGTCCAAAAACCGTTAACGAAAAAACCGCGGCCGAAACAGGCAATAAAATTGATTTTGGCCCACTTGTTATGGATAAGCTTATTGGCAAAATATAACTTTTTTAAAAAATAATAAAACCCCTTTTCGGTGGCAAAATATTTTTGCACGGAAAGGGGTTTAAATTTTATGAATAAAACTACAAACAGTTTTCTTAAAGGTATGGGCGCAGGTATGGTAGCAGGCGCCGCAGTAATTACCGCAGGCAAAATGCTTATGTCAAATAAAAGCACCAAAAACACCATCGCAAAAAACACCACCAAGGCTTTTCGTGCCGTAGGTGACTTTGTTGAGGGTGTAGGCTCACTAATGAAGTAACCTTTAAGAAAGAAAAAGGCGAGGTAGGTACCTCGCCTTTTATTTTTATTCAATTACGGTGCCGTCGGGTTTAAATAGGGGCAGTTTTTCAAGGTAGGTAATGTCATTGCGGTCTTGGGCATCCCCCTCCGCCAAAACGGTCATTTTACCCACCGTAATGCCACCTGCAGTGTTAACCAGCTGCTCAAGTGCGTAAAGTGATTCGCCCGTTGAAATAACATCATCAACAATTAGCACCCTTTTGCCCTTCATAAGCTCGGCATCTGCGGTGTCTAAAAACAGTTTTTGTTCGGCATCGGTAGTGATTGAGCGAACATTTACTTCAAGCACACCTGTCATATAAAGCTTGGGCGCCTTGCGTGCCAAAAAGTAATATGAATCACCATTAAGCCTTGCCATTTCGTGGGCTAGGGGAATACCTTTAGCCTCAGCCGTTAAAATATAATCGTATTCGGGTGCCTTTTTAAGTAATTCCTCGGCGCAGGCGGTGGTAAGCTCGGTATCACCAAACATAACAAAAGCGCCTATGTAAAGATTTTCATTAACAGGGCAAAGCGGCAGCTTGCGGTCAAGCCCTGCAATTTTCATATTATGGTAAAGCATAAAATACATCTCCCCAAAAAAATCTAACTACATTATACACCCAAAAAGCCTTAAATTCAAATAAAATTTCTTACAATTCCAAAAATGGCAAAAATGACGGCAAAAACTATTATAATTTTAGGGTTTAACATAGCTTTATATACCTTTTGTGCCCACTTTAGATTGAACAAAAAATAAAGATTTATGGCTAAAAAGCAAACAAGTGCATAAAAAAACAACACAAAAACAAAGGGGTTAAAATTAAATGCGGTGGCAAAATTGAATTTAAGTATGTTAAAAACGCATCTTGTACCGCCACACGCGGGGCACTGATAACCAAGCGTTACAAATGGGCAGGTAGGGATAATTGCCATTGCAAGCAAAACCAAATCTTTGGCAAAAAATAAAAGGGTTAACAGCACCGCATCTATTAAAAGCATAATTGAAATTTGTTTTCTTCTAACCTTCATATAACACCTTATAAAAAAGCCAACTGCTTTTGGCAGTTGGCTTTTGTTTTATATATTAGCAAAAAATATATTATATGCTCATACCGATTGCTGCACCAAGGCCAACAATCCAAAGAATGTTAAAGCCTAATGCAATACATGAGCAAACAATACCTGCGGTTGCCATGCCGTTTTTAGCGCCAACCTTTTTAGCTTTGCTGCTAGCAAGACCGGAAAGGATAACACCAACGATTGAGCAGGGAATACCAATGTAAAAAACGCACATAAGTACCAAACCAATGATGCCAAGTACCATACCGGCAATACCCATACCCTTACCGGGAACTGCAGGGGCAACAGGTGCCTGCTGATAAACGGGTTGCTGGTAAACAGGCTGCTGAGGTGCGGCAGGAGCAGCAGGTGCAGCATTTAAAGGTGCGCCACAGTTAGCGCAGAAGTTTAAACCATCATCATTTTGAACGCCACATTTTGAACAGAACATAACTAAAATCCTCCATATATGTAATTAGAAATAAATTTCTATAAAAATTATACAACAGTTTGAAATGTCTGTCAATATAAAAATGAATAAATTTTGAACGAAACTTTAATATTTTTATGTTTAAGCAAAATGTATAAAAATATCTTTGCTTTTTGTAAAAAATATAACTGGAATAATTATATATAATATGTTAAAATAAGAGGTAGCGCTTTGGCATTTGTGCCGCGTGTTATGAAAATAATTCATAATATTATTAAAATTTTCGGCTTTACATACCTTGAGTTTTGCATTACTATAAAAATATTATTGGTATGTTATCAAATAAATCCATTTTAAGGAGTTTTATTATGTCAGAACAAACTAAATTTAATGAGCTTGGTGCAAAGGCAGTTGCAGTATCTGCTGAAGTTAAAAAGGTTATAAAGGGTAAGGATGATATTATTGACCGCCTGCTTATTGCCTTTTTAGCAAGGGGACATGTTCTTCTTGATGATATTCCCGGCGTTGGTAAAACCACCATGGCATTGGCCTTTTCAAGGGCAATGAATCTTAACCATCAGCGTTTGCAGTTTACCCCCGATGTACTGCCCACTGATGTTACAGGTTTTTCGGTTTATAATAAAGCTACCGACAGCTTTACATATAAGCCGGGTGCCGCAATATGCAACCTGTTCTTGGCCGATGAAATTAACCGTACTTCAAGCAAAACACAATCTGCCTTGCTTGAGGTTATGGAGGAGGGCAAGGTTACGGTTGACGGTGTTACCCGTGAACTGCCAAAGCCCTACATAGTTATTGCTACCCAAAACCCAATTGGCTCAATCGGTACCCAAATGTTGCCCGAATCCCAGCTTGACCGCTTTATGGTTAAGGTTTCAATGGGCTACCCCGATGTTGAAAGCGAATTTGAAATTTTAAAAAGTAAGCAAAACGCTGACCCGCTTGAAAGCGTTAAAGAGGTTGCATCTGCAGAGGATATTGTTGCAATGCAGCAAACGGCTGAGCAGGTTTATGTAAGTGATGAAATTTATCATTACATTGCCACCTTGGCTGAGGCCACCCGTAACGACCCAATGCTAGAGCTTGGCGTTAGTCCCCGTGGCTCAATTTCAACTGCCCGCCTTGCAAGGGCATATGCCTTTATTAAGGGTCGTAATTTTGTTATTCCTGATGATGTTGCGGCGGTTTTCCCCGATGCTGCAAGTCACCGCGTAATTTTAAGCCCTAAAGCAAGGGTAAACGGCACCACTGTTTTAGATGTTTTGGACAACATTTTAAAAACCGTTCCACTACCTAAAATTGAGGGCTAAATAAATGACAATTATCCGACTAATATATTTAGCGGTTTTGGTAATAGCAGGGCTTTTTGTGGTAATGTATGTTGATTCATTATCTCTAATACTGTTGCTTATAACGGTTGCCCTGCCAATTATACTGTTTTTACTTTTGGTGTTGGCACGCGCTCTTACCAAAATTACGGTGGAGGCTAATGAGCTTATAGCAACCAGGGGTAGTGCGGTATCACTTAGGTTTAATATTAAAAACTTGTCCTTTGTGGCATTGCCTACACTTCGTACTGAACTTATTTATACATCCCCATTTTCTGATGAAACAGAAAAGGAGGAGGTTGCTTTTCCATTACACGCGCTTACCAAACAGACCGCTTTTTTTGATATTAAATCTGACCATGTAGGTACAGTTAAGCTTTATATCGGTGATATAATTTTTAGTGATTATTTTCGCCTGTTTAACCTTAAATTAAAGGTTAGAAAGCAGTTTGAAATCACCTTTTTGCCCGATATTAAGCCCCTTAATATTGATGTTAGGCAAAACACCCTGCTTGGTGTGGATTCCGATGTTTTTTCAAAATCCAAAAAGGGTGATGACCCGTCTGAAGTTTTTGCCATACGCGACTATGTAGGCGGTGATAAGCTTAACCGTATTCATTGGAAGCTTAGCAGTAAGCAGGACAATATTATGGTTAAGGATTACAGCCTGCCGGTAAATAACAACATTGTTATTGTGGCAGAGCTTGCATCTAAAAAGGGTGAAAATGCTTTAAATGATATTGATACCGTAATTGAAGCGGTGTTTAGCCTTTCAAACTGCCTTTGTGAGGCCGAGCTACTGCATAAAATTTGCTGGTATGATAAAAAATCTGAACAGTTTTTCAGCCAAGAGGTTAAAACCACCTCTGAAATGTTTGCTGCCCTTGGGCTTATGCTTGCATCTGGGGTGGGGGATGACTGGAATTCAATGGCCTTTTGGAAGCAACAGTCCGATATTTGCTCACATCTGGCCTATGTAACGGCTTTGCCGGTTGACGCTGCCATTAGTGATTTAGGTGAAATTTCATATTCAACCTTTTATTCAATTATTACCGTTGGCAGTGAAGATTTATCGGCTACCCCTTCGGGAATAATGCAGTTTGTAAATCTTGCAAACGGCGATGTCAGTGACGCCCTTTCGGGCTTTGCGTTTTAAGGGGGTAGCTTTATGAAAAAAGAAAAGTTATTATTACCCCTTAGAAACAGTGGTGTTTCATTTGAATATCGCGGCAGTAAAACCGCGGGTAATGGCACATTTTCTGTTATAATGGGCATAGTTTTAAGCTATGTTTTGATTTTAGCCGCAAGCCTTGGCGCAATATTTACCTTTACCACTATGTTTGCGGTACCTTTTTATGAATTGCCGTTTTTTATATTTGCTACCGTTTATGCCTTTGCAATGGTGGTTGTTTTCAGTCTGCCAAAAAAAGCGGTACGATATACCATGCTTGGAATTTTAGCCGCCCTTATTATTATGGCGCTAATATTTTTAAATGAGGTTATAGCGGGCGCCGAATATGTAAAGGATTTTGTTTTGGTTGGCATTGCAAAATCAATGTTTTGGGAAGACCCACTGCTTTCATACAGTTTTAGTGAGGCAATGAAGGTCGACACCAGCGTTATAATTTTTGGTTTGGCCGTTTTGGTAATTACAGGCGTTTCATATTTTACCATACGCAAGGTCAACTTTTTGTTGGTATTTTTAATTACCTTTCCGCTTTTTGAAATTGGTGCAGCCTTTGGCTGTGTGCCAAATCATTTTTGCTTTGCAGCCATGCTTTCGGCATGGATGGGCATTTTTGCCATGCATGCCGCAGTTGTGGTTAAAAAGATTAAAAAGCGCAGGGGCGATAAGAAAAAAACCAAAACCACCGCCGCTAAAAGAAAGCAAAGCTTAATTGCTACAATCGGCGTTGTGGTTGCAGTTATAACCTTTATCTGCTTTAGCTTTGCCAATTTTATGGTAAGTGTGGCAGGTTATGACCGTCCTGAGAATATTAAACAGCTCCGCACCGATTTTAAGGACAGTATAGCCGATTTTATTGACTATGTTTTTGGGCTTGATAATGACGGCAGTCTGCGTGAAGGACGACTTTATCAAATGGATGACAGGGTTATTAAAAACCGCCGTTATTTAACCATAAAAGCCCCTGCCCGTTCCGGCGCAACCTATCTTCGCGGTTATGTTGGCGGCACCTATACGGGTGATTCCTTTCAGCCAACCGTTACCGAGGAAATTTATAATTGGTTAGAACAGTCTTATAAGTCAAGCGGATACTATCCTCAAAATATGCAGGGTAAATTACTTGATGCCTATAAGGATGAAAATAAAATTGTTAAAAATTCATATGCAGAGGTTACCATAAGCAATTTAAGGCGCAAAAAGGACTATGCCTTTTTAACCTATATACCGCTTATTCCGGGTAACTTTAATTTAAGCGGTGACGCTGTGGTTGAACCCGCCAATAAGTCGGAGTATACCTATAATGCCTATATGGATGATACCAACAAATTCCTTTTAAAGTTTAGTTCACTTTATGATGATAGTGAGTTTTCATCAATATGGCAGGAATATTCCAAATATGTTAAAAACACCTACCTTAAGTACCCCACCAATATCCCCGAGATTGTGGATATTGTGGAAGGACTTAAAAACGGTACAGGCTATGGCTATAAGGGTAAGGGCGTTACCATGACCAATATGGAAATTGCCGACCGCATTCGTGAGTACCTTAAGGCCAATACAAAATATTCCCTTGAGGTTGATAAATTACCCGAGGAAAAGGATTTTGTTAAATGGTTTGTTACCGAGGGTAAAACCGGTTATTCTGCCCACTATGCCGCATCAATGGCGGTAATGCTTCGTATGGCAAATGTACCCACCAGGTATGTTGAGGGTTATGTTATTTTACCCGAAGACCTTAAAGAAGCCCATAAGGATGTTAACGGTTATTACACCTATGATGTAACCGATTATAGCGCCCACGCCTGGGTTGAAATTTATGATGTCAACTATGGCTGGATACCGATTGAAGCCACCCCAGGCTTTTATACAGGCAGTCTGATGGATGGTATAAATGCATCACAGATGGAGCAAATAGGTGGCACCCAGTCCGAGCAGGAGGAAGAATTTACCCACAACCCGGACTCTGACAAAATAGTATTTGAGGAAACCGAAGAGGTTGAACTGCCCGAAGAAGAAAAGATTGAAACAGAGCAGTCAAGCGCACTGGAGACAATACTAAGCGTTATTAAATATTTCTTTGTGGTTGTTGGTATTTTGGTGGCAGTGGCAATAGCCGTTACGGTTATAACCCTTATTTTCTTAATTATTAGGCGATTTATCGTTTTGGCATCACTAAACAGCGCTATAAAGCAGGGCGCGGTTAATAAAAGGGTAAATACCATTTACAGGTATTACACACGACTGTTAAGGTTTGAAAAAATTGAAAATAAAGAAAATATGCCGTATATGCAGTTTGCCCGTTTGGCGACCAAGTCCTCAAAAGCACTTAACGGTGATGAGCATATTAAGTCAATGGAAATTTTCTTAAAGCACCGCTTCAGTAATACCGAAATCACTAAAACAGAGCTTGAATGCCTTAAAAACACTGCGATAACCTACCGCAAAAAGTCACTTAAAATGCTAAAAGGCAGTGAAAAATTCAAGTTTATGTTTATTGAAAATTTGGGCTAATCAGGGAGTTGATATTTTTGAAAAGGTTAATTTCTGCTTTGCTTTCATTACTGCTTATTTTAGGCGTTTTTACCGCCTGCAGTGAGGAAAAACCAAAAGAACTACGCATAGTATCGGTGCAGGATACCGCCTGCATTGCCATTGCAGAGCTTTTAGAAAAAAACGCATCCCCTGAAGATGGTTATAAGTATATTTCAACGGTTGTTAATCTGCCAAGCCGTGCCAATAAGCTTTTAACCGAAGGCGACTGTGATATTGCCTTTGTACCGGCCGACCTTGCTTCGGTTATGTATAAAAAAACCAATGGCGGTATAACGGTTTTGGCAAGCATTTCAGGTGTTGAATATCAAATACTAGCCAAGGATATTGCCCCCTTTGAAAGCGCCGCCAATTTACTTGGTGCCGAAATAAATCTGCTTGATAGGGACAGGTTGGATGAAAACCTGCTTGAATATGTTTTAGAGGCTAACAGCATTTCAGCAGATGAGTACAAAATAACCTATGCCCCAAGCGTTAAACAGCTTGCCCAAGTAGTTAAAGCGGGCAAGTCAAACGCCGCCCTTTTAAATGCGGTTGGTGCGGCCGAGCTTGTAACTCTTGAGCCATCATTTAAGGTTTTAAGCCTTAATGATGAGTGGAACAAGATTTCCGATGCTCCGCTTATTGGTTATTGTGCAGTTGTGTCAAACGACTTTTTAACCCAAAATGATGAGGCTGTTGAGCAGTTTATAACCAACCTTAAGGCTTCACTTAGTGCGTCGGGGGATAGTGCAAAAACACTTTCACTTGCCAAAAAACACGGTCTGCTTACAAATGAAAATTATGGTGAATTTATTTATAACAGTGTAAACCTTAGCTTTTTAAGTGGTAGCAAAATGAAAACCGCCCTTAAAAAATACTATGCAGCTATAAAAACCAAAAAGGCCGCACTTATTGGCAAAAATGCCCCGGATGATATTTTCTATTATATCCCAGAGGAAGAAAAGCAGTAAAATATTTCAGTTAAGGCGAAAAGCTTGCCCAAAAGGGAGTTGTGGTTAGCCAAAGCATTCAAACCCGAACCAGCCTTAAAGGGCTGATTTTAGGTGGCTTTCGGCTCATTCGCACACATAGGCGTTAGCCTTATGTGTTTGTCTTCACCAAAATCCACTGGAAACTCCGCACCTTTAAGGTCGCA
>JAFNZJ010000114.1 GCA_017382915.1 Clostridia bacterium
CCAGCCTTAAAGGGCTGATTTTAGGTGGCTTTCGGCTCATTCGCACACATAGGCGTTAGCCTTATGTGTTTGTCTTCACCAAAATCCACTGGAAACTCCGCACCTTTAAGGTCGCAGAATTTTGTTAATAAAGGATTTTTTGGTGTGCGAGGCAAAAACGCAGTGAATCCTGACGGATTCACGAGTATTTTAACAATGCCACAGCGAAAAATACTTGTTTCAAAATCTGATTCGAGTTTGAATGCTTTGGCTAGGGATAATTTGCCTAAAACAATGTCTTTTTGTAGTCTAATGCGTTAAAAAGCCGCGGTACGCGTCAGCGTTACCGCGGCTTTTTGCCTTTTTGTTTTAAAATAAAAGGCGCAGTAATTATTTTCAAAAACAGGTAAAATAATGCTTTTAGTTATATGTTATGCGCTATTTATGCTTATTTGCTTTGGCTAAAAAACAGGTTTAAAATTTAGTATTATGTAGCATATTGTTAAAATTTAAACAAATCTGTCTTTTATGCTTGCATTTTTTGAAGTTTGAAATTATAATAAATATAATGGCTTAATGTGGGTATAGCCCATTTTTGCCTTATGCAATGTAATTTTATTTTTGAAAGGAGTTTCCCTTATGAATTATTCTCATGAAGTGGAACAAATGTGTCCTCTTGCTAAGGGTGCATATCACGGTCCCGCACCTATCCCTGAAGAGGGCAAATGGGTTCAGGTTAAAGAAGTTAAGGATATTTCCGGCCTTACTCACGGTATTGGCTGGTGCGCTCCCCAGCAGGGCACCTGTAAGCTTACCCTTAACGTTAAAGAAGGCGTTATTGAAGAGGCTTTGGTTGAAACCATCGGTTGCTCGGGTATGACCCACTCTGCAGCTATGGCTTCTGAAATTCTTATTGGTAAAACCTTGCTTGAAGCACTCAACACCGACCTGGTTTGTGATGCTATCAACACCGCAATGCGCGAACTGTTTTTACAAATAGTTTACGGTCGTACACAAACTGCCTTCTCTGAGGATGGCTTACCTGTAGGCGCCAGTCTTGAAGACCTTGGTAAAGGCCTTCGTTCACAAACCGGTACTACATACGCTACCAAGGCAAAGGGCCCCCGTTATTTAGAGCTTGCTGAAGGTTACATCACCAAGGTTGCTGTTGATGAAGCAGGCACCATTATTGGTTATAAGTTTGTTCATCTTGGCAAAATGATGGATATGATTAAAAAAGGCATGGATGCTAATGAGGCTTTAGCAAAGGCTAGCGGTCAGTATGGCCGTGTTGATGATGCTGCTAAGCTCATTGACCCACGCGAAGAATAAGGAGGGACAGATAATGCCTTTATTTGAAAGTTACGACAGAAGAATTAAACAAATAAATGAAGAGCTTGCAAAGCACGGTATTGCTTCGGTTGAAGAGGCTAAAGAAATCTGCGATAAAGCAGGCGTTGACGCTTATAACATTGTAAAGGGCATTCAGCCTATTTGCTTTGAAAACGCTGCTTGGGCTTATGTAGTTGGCTGTGCCATTGCTATTAAAGACCAGGTTAAAACCGCTGCAGAGGCCGCTGAAAAAATCGGTCTTGGCTTGCAGTCCTTCTGCATTCCCGGTTCTGTTGCTGATGACCGTAAGGTTGGTCTTGGTCACGGTAATCTGGGTTCAATGCTCCTTCGTGAGGAGACCAAGTGTTTTGCATTCCTTGCAGGTCACGAATCATTTGCCGCTGCTGAAGGTGCTATCGGCCTTGCAAACAGCGCAAATAAAGCCCGCAAAGAACCCCTTCGTGTTATTCTTAACGGTCTTGGTAAGGATGCCGCACAAATCATTTCTCGTATAAACGGCTTCACCTATGTTCAAACCCAGTTTGATTATTTCACCGGTGAGCTTAAGGTAGTTAATGAAACCGCTTACTCAAAGGGTGAGCGCGCAAAGGTTCGTTGCTACGGCGCAGACGATGTTCGTGAAGGCGTTGCTATAATGCATAAGGAGGGTGTTGATGTTTCTATCACCGGTAACTCTACCAACCCCACCCGCTTCCAGCATCC
>JAFNZJ010000115.1 GCA_017382915.1 Clostridia bacterium
ACTGCTGCTAAATCGCTTAAAATCGCAGAGGAAATACAGGATTTTACCGAACAAAAAAAGCAGTATATTTCACAGCTTGCCGCATTAGAAACCGAACTGGAGCGGCTTAAAAGCTGGGGCGAGGTTGACCCCGAAAAAATCACCGAGTTAACCCAAAAGGGTGTTGAGGTTTTACTTTATGATATCCCCAAACAGCAGTATAGCGCGCTGGGGGATGCGGTAAAAACCGTAAGGCTTGGCGGTACCAAGGCATCGGTTAAATGTTTAGTATTAAAAACAGGTGCTGATGGTGAAGAAGAAATTATTTCTTCCCTTAAGCCGTATCTCTTTGTACTGCCTGAAATTTCTTCAAATGAAGTTCAGCAAAGTATTGAGAAACTAAAGAAAAACCTTGCCGACATTGACGAAAAACTTATTTCCTATTCCTGCTATACCGACAGTATGAAAAATGCGGTAAAGCAGCTTGAAAAAGAAATACAGTTTGAAATTTATGCCACGGGTATGACCGATGAAAGCCTTTCAGAAAATCCTGAAAGCCGACTGTCGGTAGCCCATTTTGTAGGCTATGTTGAGGCCGAAAATATAGAAAAAATTAAAAAGGCGGCTAAAAGTAATAAGTGGGGCATCGTAGTGGAGGACCCCACCGAGGAGGATAATGTCCCCACCAAACTTAAAAATAATAAGTTTATAAGCTTGGTTTACCCCCTTACCGACTTTTTAGGTACCGTACCCGGTTATTTTGAGTATGATATTTCGGCTTGGTTTTTATTTTTCATACTAATATTCTTTGGCATTATTTTTGGTGATGGTGGTTATGGTCTTATTATTTCGGCCGTTGCCGCAGTCCCAATCATAAAGTCGCTTATATCTAAAAAACCTATCGCCCCCGCATTTTTACTGTTTGGACTTTTTGGTCTGTCAACCGTGCTGTGGGGCACCCTTACCTGTACCTGGTTTGGTCTTTCGGCCGAACTGGTACCCGCCTGGCTCAGGTCCCTTTCAATACCGGTAATTTCAAATGTCTATGCCGATAAACTCTGGACCCTGCCTTGGACGGCCGAGGGGGTAGGTCTTACCACTTCACAAAACCTGCAGATATTCTGCTTTACGCTTGCCCTTGTTCAGCTTTCGGTAGCCCACATTAAGGGCGCGGTGCGTAACAGAAAATCACTTAAAATGCTGGGCGATGTAGGCTCCATTTTACAGCTGATAGGCATTTATTACTTGGTGCTTAGTCTGGTGGTTAACCCTGAAGTGTTCAGCTTTGGCTTGGTGGTGGGCGGCATACCGGTAGGTACCGTTGCCATTGCGCTTATAGCGGTTGGCTTTATTACCACCTTTATCTTTGCCAATTATGAAGGCAGTATTATTAAGGCAATTCTTTCAAGCCTTGCCAATATAGTATCTGTTTTACTTGGCGTAGTAAATGTATTTTCTGATATAGTTTCATATATCCGCCTATGGGCGGTAGGTCTGGCAGGTGCGGCAATATCCGCAACTGTAAATGAGCTTGCAGGCCCGCTGCTTGGCAACTTTATGTTTATGGTGTTTGCTATAATTTTATTGGTGTTTGGTCACGGACTTAATATGATACTTAATGTATTGTCGGTTATAGTTCACGGTATCAGACTTAACACCTTGGAATTTTCTTCGCACCTTGATATGTCGTGGAGCGGACACAAATTTAAACCCTTTGAAGAATAAATTATTATAAAGGAGAATAATTATGAATTTAGGATTATTAGGTACAGCACTGGCAATGGGTATTGCCGCAATTGGCTCTTGTATTGGTATAGGTGCCGCAGGTCAGGCAGCTATTGGCGCTTGGAAAAAATGTTATATGAGCAATAAAGCCGCACCCTTTATTCTTACCGTTTTTGCAGGTGCGCCCCTTACACAGACCATCTACGGCTTCCTTTTAATGCAGCAGATGAAGGCATCCACCGCCGACCCCACCTTCCTTTTTGGTATTGGTGTTGCTTCCGGTCTGGTTATGGCGGTTTCGGCTGTTTTTCAGGGCAAGGCAGGTGCCGCAGGTGCCGACGCATTGGCTGAAACAGGCAAAGGCTTTTCACAGTACATTACCGTTGTAGGTCTTTGTGAAACGGTTGCACTTTTTGCACTTGTTTTCAGTATGGTTGCTTTGGGTTAATAAACTTAATATCAACATTAAAAGGCGGCAAGGAATTATCCTTGCCGCCTTTAATTATTACATTTTATTTTTTTAGCGCCTTAATTATGGCTTCCGGTGTGTTTTCTTCGGTCTCAATAAAATTTTGCGCCTCATTTATATCGGTCAAATAATGTGCGTCGGATGAAGATAAAATTTTACACCCTTTAAAGTAGGGGTGGGCGGCAGTAATGTCGCCTAAGTTTTTGGGGTCGTGCAGCTCGGCCAGCTTAAAGATGCTGTCGGGCGGCACAAAACCAAGGTTGGATATAAGCGAATTTGCATTTTTATCCACATGGGCAGGGTAGGCTACACCGCCAAGCGCCTCTACCAAGCCAAAAACATTCTCAAAAGAAAGGTTAACTGCGTTTATAAGTAAATGCTGTCTTTCGCCTATAATATTATCCTGCTCATCCATAATATGTTGATGACCAAATATGTCAGGGTTGTTGTCAATCTTCATAAGCCTTTCGGCAACATATTCTTCCCATTTGCTTGCGCTTTGCTCATCGGCAAAAAGGCAGACCATATGCACCTCTTCATCGGTGGTAAGCTCCATACCGTATAAAACCGTAATGCCATACCTTTCTGCCGCCTTTTTAAGCGGGGCGCAGTTAAGGGTGGTGTTGTGGTCGGTAAGAGCTATTGCGTTAAGACCGTTAAGGTGCGCCATGCCCGCAATGTTGTTGGGGGTCATATCATCATCGCCACAGGGCGATAGGCATGAGTGCAGGTGAAAATCGTAATAAATCTTCATTTTACAGCGCCTTTTGAATTTTAAGGGCGGTGTCAAAAATCGGCTCGCTTGAAAGCAAAATGTTTATTCCGTTTTCCTCGGCCTTTTTAAGGGCGTTTTCATCCGGCTTTACGCCGTCGGCCAAAATTATTGCACCAACTTCAGTAAGACTTGCCACCGCAACCGAGTTGATGTTGCCCATTACGGTAACCCAGGCGGCACCGGCGGGCGCCTTGCCCATAACAATGCTAAGTAAATCACAGCAGTAAACACCGCTTATTTCATTATCACCGCTTGGCATTACACCTTCGGTAAGTTTTAAATTTAAAAGTTCTTTTGCCTTCATAAAAACACATCCTTTATACCTATTATACAGTTTTTTTATAGCGTTTGTCAATTATCCCTGCCGTAATGCCGTTTTGCTTTAAAAAAATCTTCATTTTTCAAAAATAATACAAGACATTTTATACCTTTTGTGGTATAATGAAAAAAACCATTTTAAGGAGATGTATTTTTATGACTCTTAACGGCAGTTGGACACTTTATTACAGTCCCCAAGACAGTGTTAAGGTTGACGACGTTTTACAGCTTGAAAAAAGCGGGATACCTAGTGTGCCCGCCACAGTACCCGGCAATGTTGAGCTTGATTTGTCGGCGGCAGGCATTTTGCCAAAGGACCTTTTTAAAGGTATGAACATAATGCAGGCCGAACAGTTTGAAAAACATGAGTGGTGGTATGAAAAAAAGTTTTTAGCACCCGATGCCCCCGATGATGACCATAAGGTTACACTGCATTTTGGTGCGGTTGACTGTATTGCCACCTATTATTTAAACGGTGAAGAAATCGGCAGCAGCGATAATATGTTTATCTCCTACGATTTTGATGTCACCGAAAAAATTAAATATAACGCAGAAAATATAATTCATGTTCATATTAAATCGGCAATGCTTAAGGGCGCCGAGTATGAGCTTGACCTCGACCAGCTTTCTCTTATGCTTCACCGCACATCAACAGCCCTTAATGTTCGCAAAGCGCCCCATATGTACGGCTGGGATATTATGCCTCGCGCTATCAGTGCAGGTCTTTGGCGCGATGTAGAGCTAAGGTATGAAAAGAAGTATGATTTTAAAACACTCTCCTTCAGAATCAATTATTTAAGCGGCCCTCACGCAATAGTTAGTATGTTCTTTAATTCTACCATGAAGCGTGAGCATATGTTTAAATACCTTGATGTTAGAATTACGGGTAAATGTGGCGATGATGAATTCACCTACATCACCAAAGGCCCAAAGGAAATGGAAAAAATCAACACCAACTGTGGCGTTTTTGTCTTTACCATACCTAACATTAAGTTATGGTGGCCCAAGCATTATGGTCAGCCAAATATGTATGACCTTACGGTTGAGTTTTTAACCCTTGACGGCGAAGTTGTGCTTTCAAAAACCGTTCGCCGCGGATTTAGAACGGTGGAGCTACGCCGCAGCGATGTCGTTGAAGAAGGCGGCGCATTTGAATTTGTGGTAAATGGTCAGCGCATAATGGCAACAGGCTCTAACTGGGTGCCTATGGATGTTTACCACAGCCGTGATAAAGCCCGCTATAAAAAAGCGCTGGATATGGCCGATGATTTAGGCTGTAATATTCTGCGTTGCTGGGGCGGCAATGTTTATGAAGACCATGAGTTTTTTGATTACTGTGACGACCACGGCATTATGATTTGGCAAGACTTTGCAATGGCCTGCCACTATTATCCCCAAAATGAACCCTTTATGAAGCAACTTGAAAAAGAGGCTGAGTGGGTTGTAAAAGAACTGCGCGACCACCCATCACTGGTGCTTTGGTCGGGCGATAATGAAATTGACGGCGGCATAGCGGCGCGCGGTCTTAGCCCCGAAATTAACCGCCTTACCCGTGAGGTACTGCCCCGCGTTGTCCAAAGGCAGGACCCCTTCCGCCCCTACATAGCATCATCCCCCTACATTTCACCCCGAATGTTTGCCACCGGCAACACTAACCAGGGTAGCCCCTTCTATGCTGAGGACCACCTTTGGGGACCAAGAGATTACTTTAAAAGTGATTTTTATAAAAACTCCAATGCCTACTTTGTAAGTGAGGTTGGCTATCACGGTTGCCCATCTAAAAAGTCAATAGAAAAATTTATTGACAAAGACTATGTTTGGCCATACCAAAATAATAAGCAGTGGAATCTTCACTCCAGCGACCAAAGACCCGATAACGCCTACGACGGTCGTACAATGCTTATGCACAAACAGGTTCAGCAGCTTTTTGGTGAGGTGCCCGATAATTTAGATGACTATGCTTTGGCATCACAAATATCCCAGGCCGAGGCTAAAAAGTTCTTTATTGAAAATATGCGCGCCAGAATGGACCGTAACGGCGGCGTAATTTGGTGGAACCTTATTGACGGTTGGCCACAAATGTCAGACGCAATCGTAGACTATTATTATGAAAAGAAGTTAGCCTATGATTATGTTAAGCGTTCACAGCGCTCATTTATGATAATGCTTAAAGAAATGACCAACTGGAGACACTCGGTTGTTACCTGTAACAGCACAGGTGAAACCCTTAAGGGTCATGTAACCATTACCGATATGGATACAGGCAAGGTCCATATGGATAGGGACTTTGTATCCCCGCCTCACGCAAATGCATTCCTTGGTAATATGCCGCTTATGTATAGCGATAAGGGTATGTTCTTAATCCAGTGGACTTTAGAAAACGGTGAAAAGCATTTTAACACCTACCTTTACGGTACACCCAAGTTTGATTTTAAAGCATATAAAGGTTGGCTTGAAAAATTAAGCAAAATCGAAGACTAATATTCCTATATTTATAGCGCTTTGGCTAGCCAAGGCGCTATTTTTATACCTATATATAATGTATATATTATGGGTTTTAGGCAATAACATATATTACCAAAAGACCCTTTTTAAGGCAAAATTACTTTTTAAATATGCATATTTTCACTGTTTTTGTGCAAAATGAAAAAAGGTGTAAAAAAACGCAAAAAAGTTAAAAAAAGGTGTTGACAAAGGGGATAGAATTTGGTATTATAATTGGGCGCCCTTGTGAGGGGTGCGAAAACGAACCTTGAAAATTAAACAACGATTTTTAAAAAAAGGACCCGACAATTCAAGTAAAAATAC
>JAFNZJ010000116.1 GCA_017382915.1 Clostridia bacterium
CAAGGTCGGTGTTTGTTAGGGTGATATTTTTATTTGGTGATGAGGTGGAAATACTAACACCGCTAAGCCCTAAAATATCAAGCTCATTATTTATAAGTACCACACCGTTATCACTGATAATGCTGATTATTAACACCGAAAAAACACCAATTGCAATACTTAGTGCTATTAGTACTGTTCTTGATTTTCGCTGAAGCATACTAATTAAACTAAGCTTAAACATTAAAATCATTTTTAAAAAACATAAATAAAGCCCCCTGTCAAACCTATTGTTTGAAAGAAGGCAGTATTTATTATAAATTATTTAGTTTTATTAACTGGTATTTTTTCCGTAGTTTTTGTGGCAGAAATCTTTTGAATTTCTTTAGCAGATGCTTCAAAAATTTTCTTTTTAATATCCACCCTATCAAAATGTCGTTTAATAGAAATTGCCGCTTTAAACTTAATATTACAACTGCTGCAAGCAAACCTTGAATGAAACCAAGGCCTTTTATAATACCAAGATGCGACACGCTTGGCTTTATTTTTACAGCTAGGGCAAGAAATATAAAGCTTGTTTTTATCAACCAAGGGATGATTAAGGTCACTTAAATAATGTGCCTTAAACATCATTTTTTCATAAAAGCCTTTTTGGGCGGTATCTACGATAAAATCATCAAAGCGCTTTTTATTATAGCATTTTCTTAAAATTGCGGCCGCAATTTCACTGTCATCAAGGGCGTGATGCAGACTTTCATCAGAAAAGTTAATATTAAATAAAGCCGCGGCATTTGAAAGTGAGATTTGATTTTTAACCTCATTGCCAAGCAGACTTAATTCGTGCTGAAAATAGCGCTGAAGATCAACATATTTGCCGACAACCGCATCCTTTGAGCTACCGGTAAACAGCATACAATTATGATAAAGGGTATGTAAATCAGAATTGCTCCAGGTAAGGGTTATAATGTCCTCACCTGCCCATTTTTTATACATATCAAGCGCTTCGCAAAACAAAATACCGCTTTGCATTTGCTCATTTGTCATACCGGTAAGCTGTTTAAATCGGTTGCTTAACCTTTTAGTTAGTGATGACCTGACAATTTTAGAAAACCTATCAATTTCATTAAACTGTTCATCAAGCTTAACGGCGCCAAACTCAACAATTTCATTTACAAAACCGTGTGTTTTCTTGCAGTAGGTATCATTCCACTCTAAATCCAATAAAATGTAATTCATATTATTAGCCTTTGTTTTTAGCTTCGGCCTTCATCCTCAGTTCTTTACCTAAAATTCTTTTTCTAAGGCGAATTGATTCGGGTGTAACCTCAACCAATTCATCGCTTTTAATAAATTCTAAAGACTGTTCAAGGCTGAGTGTAGTGTGTGGAACAAGCTTTAATGCATCATCTGAGCCGGCTGCACGCATATTGGTAGCCTGCTTCTTTTTACACACATTACAAACAATATCCTCATTTTTTGGGTTTTCACCAACAATCATACCTTCATAAACGGGTTGACCGGGGCCAATGAATAGCCTGCCCCTGCTTTGGGTGTTAAACAGTCCATAGCCTGTAGTTTCGCCCGTTTCATGAACAACAATAGAACCTGTATTACGGCTTTCAATATCACCCTTATAGGGCTCATAACCATAAAAGATGTGGTTCATAATGCCGTTACCATTAGTGTCGGTTAAAAACTGTGAACGATAACCTAAAAGTCCGCGCGCCGGTATTAAAAATTCTAGATGCGAAGCGCCGCCCTCACGGGTACCCATATTTCTAATTTCAGCCTTACGGGTGCCAAGGCGCTCCATAACCGAGCCAACATATTCCTCAGGCACTTCAATCATTAAAAGCTCAATAGGCTCTAACAGTGTGCCATCATCATCCTTTTTATAAATAACGGTTGGTGGTGAAACCTGAAATTCATAACCTTCACGGCGCATTGTTTCAATCAAAATTGAAAGGTGAAGCTCTCCCCTGCCTGAAACCTTAAAGGTGTCGGCAGAATCGGTTTCTTCAACACGCAGACTAACATTTGTTTCCACCTCTTTAAAAAGGCGGTCACGAAGATTACGCGAAGTAACAAATTTACCCTCCTTACCTGCAAAGGGTGAATTATTAACCATAAAATTCATTGCCAAGGTTGGCTCATCAATTTTAACAAATGGCAGCGGGTCAACATTATTGACATCGCAGGCGGTTTCACCAATATTTATATCGGCAATACCTGCAACCGAAATTATTTCACCTGCCGCGGCTTTTTCAACCTCGGCGCGGCGCAGTCCCTCATACACAAAAAGCTTTGAAATTTTAACATTTTGATTTTTGCCGTCACTGTGGCAAAGGGTAACGGTTTGACCAAGTGTTACCTCACCGCGCTCAATACGGCCAACACCAATTTTACCTAAATAATCATCGTGGTCAATGTTTGAAAAGAGTATTTGCAGGGGTCCGTTAACATCACCCTTGGGTGGTTCAATCTCTTTTACAATTATATCAAAAAGAGGCTTTAAATTTTCGGTAGTCTGCTCAGGAGAAAGTGATGCATAACCATCCCTGCCTGATGCAAAAACGACAGGAAATTCAATTTGGTCGTCATCAGCACCAAGTTCAATAAATAAATCTAAAACTTCATCAACAACCTCAAGCGGGCGTGCCATAGGTCGGTCAATTTTATTAACAACGACTATAACCTTTTTGCCAAGACCAAGTGCCTTTTTAAGAACAAAACGGGTCTGTGGCATACAGCCCTCAAAGGCATCAACCAACAGTAAAACTCCGTCAACCATCATTAAAATACGCTCAACCTCACCACCAAAATCGGCGTGGCCGGGGGTATCAACAATATTTATTTTATAGTCACCATAATGCACGCTGGTGGTCTTTGAAAGAATGGTTATACCACGCTCACGCTCAAGGTCATTAGAGTCCATAACACGGTCCTGCACCTGCTCATTGGTGCGAAAAGTACCGCTTTGTTTTAAAAGCTCATCAACCAAGGTGGTTTTACCGTGGTCAACGTGGGCAATTATTGCAACATTTCGAAGTTTTTCCTGAGTTACCATTTAAAATTTCACTTTCCTTATTTACTAAATCCACATACTTTCATGCTCATCCTTAATTGGTCGGAGCATTAAATCCTTAATAGCGGTTTTTACATCGGCTGAGTTATATAAAACATCATAGCATTTTTCTGTTATAGGCATTTCAACATTAACAGATTTTGCAAGTTCAAACGCAAGTTCGGTGGCATAATAACCTTCAACGGTACCTACCGCATCAAGGGCTTCACTAACGGGGGTGCCAGACCCTATAAGCTCGCCAAAACGGTGGTTTCTACTGTGTTTTGAAGTACAGGTAACTACCAGGTCCCCTAGTCCTGTAAGCCCTGCAAAGGTGCGTTCTTTAGCGCCTAACGCAACGCCGAGTCTTGCAATTTCAGTAAGACCGCGAGTTATAAGCGCCGCACGGGTATTATCACCAAGGCCAAGTCCGTCGCAGGCGCCTGCGGCAACGGCAATAATATTTTTAAGTGCGCCGCCCATTTCAACACCGATGGTATCATCATTAGAATAAAGGCGCAAGCAGTCGCCCGCAAAGGCTTTAATAACCATAGCTACAGCATTATGGTCACTACTGCTGGCTACCAGTGAAGTTGGCACCCTGCGTGCAACCTCCTCAGCGTGGGATGGCCCCGAAAGCACAACAATCGGCACCGAAACCTCCTCAGCTATAACGGTTGATAAACGCTTTAAAGTACCCTTTTCCAAGCCCTTTGCAACATTAACAATAACACCGGGGTTTTTAACACCGCCAAGCTTTTTTGCCATTTCTCTAACAGCTATGGAAGGTGTGGCAATAATGGTTATATCACTGCCCTCAACAACATTAAAATCGGTCGTAATACCAATGTTTTCGGGTATTTTTACACCCTTAAGAAGTTTTTTGCTTTCACGATATGTTGAAAGCTCAATAACCTCTTTTTCAAAGGGTGACCAAAGGGTTACATTATGGCCGTTATTGTTTACCGACATAGCAAGGGCAATACCCCATCCGCCGGAGCCTAAAACAGTTACCTTCATACTTCACCTACTTATCCTTTTTTGATTTGCCAAAAATG
>JAFNZJ010000117.1 GCA_017382915.1 Clostridia bacterium
GAGGGTTAAATGCATATAAGAGAAAATTTATATAAGGCAGGGCTAACCCTTTTTCTCACTGCTTTAGCGGTGGCTTTTCTAATTCCTATAATAATAGTCATTATGAATTCCTTTAAGGGGCAGTTTTTTATAACCGATGCCCCCTTCACCCTTCCAAACAGTGAAATCTTTGCAGGACTGCTAAACTATATTAACGGCATAAAAAGAACGGGATTTTTCACCGCCTTTTTCTATTCACTTTTTATAACGGTATGTTCGGTGGCGTTGCTTATTCTTGGCACCTCAATGACGGCCTGGTATTTGGCACGCGCCAAAAATAAGTTTTCATCATTTTTATATTACCTGTTTGTATTTAGTATGATAGTGCCCTTTCAAATGGTAATGTTTACAATGTCAAAAATCGCCAACACCCTAAGGCTTGATAATCCTATTGGCATTATTTTTATCTATTTGGGCTTTGGCGCGGGACTTTCAGTATTCATTTTTACCGGCTTTGTGCGGTCAATACCCCTTTCGGTGGAGGAGGCCGCGGTGGTGGATGGCTGTGGACCCATTCGTATGTTTTTTAGCATTGTTTTTCCAATTTTGCGACCAACCGCAGTAACGGTTGCCATACTAAATACTATGTGGATATGGAACGACTACCTTTTACCCTATCTGGTAATAGGCAACGATTATAAAACCATACCCATTGCAATTCAGTATCTGCAGGGGGGCTATGGCTCGCGCGATATGGGTGCTTTAATGGCAATGCTGGTGCTGGCCATTATACCAATAGTTATTTTTTATGTTGCCTGTCAAAAGTATATTATAAAGGGCGTTGTTGCCGGAGCAGTAAAGGGGTAAAAAATGAAAAAACAAAAGCCCTTTACTCGCTCACACGGACTGCTTATGCCAATTTTTTCACTTAATTCCCCCTACGGAATAGGCACCTTGGGTAGACCGTCGTTTGAATTTATAGATTTTCTTTGCCGTGCGGGGGCAAGCTATTGGCAAATGCTGCCCATTGGCCCCACAGGGTATGGTGACAGTCCTTATCAGTGCTTTTCGGCATTTGCGGGCAACCCCTATTTTTTAGACCCCGAGTGGTTTTTAAACAAGGGGTGGATACCGCCCGAAGCCCTTAATTTGTTTATATATGAAAAAAGTAGCAGAGTGGATTATGGGTGGCTTTTTAAAACCCGCCAAAAGGCGCTATATGCCGCCTATAAGGGCTTTTTAAATATTGGCACTGCGGCCGATAAAAAAGATTTTTGTGTTTTTAAAGAAAAAAATGATTACTGGTTAAATGACTACACCTCATTTATGGCTATAAAAAATCATTTTAAGGGCATAGGTCGTGAAGGGTTTGGAAAATTCGCCCTTAAAAATGCCGATGCAGTAAATTTTGCAAATGGCTATTTGTCCGATGAAAAGGACTTTTTTGCCTTTTTGGAGTTTGCCTTTGACCGCCAGTTTTATGAGCTTAAAGACTATGCTAATAAAAAAGGGCTAAAGCTTATTGGCGATATACCGCTTTATGTTTCAAACGACAGCGCCGATGTTTGGGCAAACCCCAACCTTTTTTTGCTTGATAGCAAGGGCAGACCAACCGGCGTTGCGGGTGTCCCGCCCGATATTTTTTCGACCGACGGTCAGCTTTGGGGCAACCCGCTTTATGACTGGCAGGCGGCAGAAAAAACGGGATTTGACTGGTGGCAAAAAAGGGTTTCAAGGCTTGCTAAAATGTTTGATGTTATAAGAATTGACCATTTTTTAGGCCTTTGTAAATATTATAAAATACCTGCATCGGCTACCAGCGCCAAAAATGGTGAGTGGTGTATAGGCCCTGCCGAAAAGCTTATAAATGCCATAAATTCGGCGGCAGGTGATACAAGCTTTATAGCCGAAGATTTAGGTCCCAAAAGTGATGAGGTTAAGGCACTGCTTAAAAAATGCGGCTACCCTAATATGGTGGTTATGCAGTTTGCCTTTGACGGCAGTGATAACGACAATTTAATTCATAATATACCCTGCAACTGTGTTGCCTATACAGGCACCCACGATAATGCGACATTGTGTGGTTTTTTTGAAAAAGCACCATTGCAGGTTAAAAAATTTGCCCGCAAATATTTGGGCGTTAAGCAAAGTAAAGACCTGCCCGATGCCGTTATAAGGCATTTGTTTTTAAGCCCTGCAAATACCGTAATAATACCGCTTTACGACTATTTGCATTTGGATGATACCGCCCGTATCAACACGCCCGCAGTGGGGCATAACAACTGGGTTTGGCGAATGGGCGGGGCCAACCTTAATATGTTGGCCGACAGCATTTCGGCACTTGCTAAAATATATAAAAGAGAGAAGTTTTAAAATGCAAACAAAATCAGTTTCAGAACTTTTTAAGGATGAGCTTATAAAACAGCTTGATAAAATAAGCGGCAAGCCACTGCACAGTCCTAAAAGGTCGGTTAATAAGGCGGTGGCAAGGGCGCTTATAAAGGTTTTTTGCACACTGCCGCCCCGCAGTATAACAGCACCCCGGGCGGCATATTTTTCGGCTGAGTTTTTGCCGGGCAGTTTTACACTTTCGTCCCTTGCCGCGTTGGAGTTATTAAAGGTTTGCAAAAAAACTTTGGGCGAAAAGGGGTTTGATTTTTCGTTACTTCATCAGCTTAGCGACCCCGCCCTTGGTAACGGCGGATTAGGTCGCCTTGCCGCCTGCCTTTTAGATTCTGCCGCCGCTACCGACATACCACTTGACGGCTACGGCATACGCTATAAGTACGGCATTTTCAGGCAAAAAATAAACGGCTTTGAGCAGACCGAACAACCCGACATTTGGCAGGGCGACCTACCCTTTGAAAAGGAAAACCGAAATGAAGCGGTAACGGTAAGCTTTGGCGACGGTGAACTGCTTGCCGTACCCTTTGATGTGCCGATTGTGGGTAAAAACAGGGTGAATAGGTTAAGACTTTGGAGCGCCGAGGCTAAAACTCCGGTTGATATGCCTGCCTTTTTAAAGGGCGATATTTCTGTCGCCTTTAAAAGGTCTAATATGGCCGAGAGTATCTCGGGCTTTTTATATCCGCCCGATGATACAACTGAGGGCAAAGAGCTGCGCCTTAAACAGCAGTATTTTTTCTCATCTGCATCGGTGCAGTCAATAATTAACGATTTTAAAAAGACCGCAAAGCAGGTAACTGAGCTTTCAGATTTCATTAAAATTCAGCTTAATGATACCCACCCAACGGTAGCCATACCCGAAATGTTAAGAATACTAATAACCGACTTTGGACTTAATTTTGAAACGGCCTTTAATATTTTGGGCAAAATATTTTCATACACCAACCACACCGTAATGGCCGAGGCGCTTGAATGCTGGGATGAAAGCCTGTTTTGTCGTGTTTTGCCAAGGGTTTACCCCTATGTGGTTATGCTTAATAACCACCTGCACCGCACCATAAACAACCCTGCCTTGGCATCAAATTTAAGCATAATAAATGACGGCAAAATAAATATGGCAAATATGGCGGTTTTTGTCAGTCATAAGGTAAACGGCGTTGCCAAAATACACAGCGATATTATTAAAGAAAAGGTATTTAAAAATTGGCATACCCTTTACCCCGAGCGGTTTATAAACATCACCAACGGCATATCGCCCAGAATGTGGCTTTCGGTTTCAAACCCTGCGCTTGCAGATTTTGTTGATGAAAAAATCGGCCCCGACTGGCGGCAGGACCTGTCACTTATTGAGCAAATCAAAGCCTTTGACTCAAATAACGATTTAGATGAACTGATTAAAATTAAACACCAAAATAAAGTAATACTTTCAAACTATTTAAAGCAAAGCATGGGTGCCAGCGTTGACCCCGAATTTATGTTTACGGCACAAATAAAGCGCATACACGAATATAAGCGTCAACTGCTTAATATACTTGCGGTACTTGGTCTTTATATTGACCTTAAAAGCGGTGCCCTTAATGATTTTTACCCAACCGCATTTATGTTTTCGGGCAAGGCGGCACCGGGGTATTATAATGCCAAACAAATTATAAAGCTAATAGGTGCGGCGGCAAAACTTATTGAAAGGGATGAAACGGCAAGAAAATATTTAAAGGTAATTTTTATACCCGATTATAATGTTAAAAATGCTGTGAAAATTATCCCCGCCGCCGACCTTTCAGAACAGCTTTCCACCGCCGGTACCGAAGCCAGCGGAACAGGTAATATGAAGCTTGCCTTAAACGGCGCCCCAACCATTGGCACTATGGACGGCGCAAATATTGAAATTGTGGGCTACGCAGGGCAGGATAATAACTATATCTTTGGCGCAAACAGTGACGAAATTGAAAAACTTACCCATTATGACCCAATGGATATTTACTATACCAACGACCGCATAAGCAGGGTGGTGGACCTTTTAAAGGACGGCCCAATGGGTGATTTTGAAGTTCTTTTTAAATCACTGCTTTTTGGTAATGATTATGAAAATGCCGACAGGTATAAGGTGCTGCTTGATTATCCATCATATTTTGATGCCAGATTAAGGGCAAATGATGACTATAAAAATAGCCGCGAGTACGCCAAAAAATGCCTTAATAACATTGCGGCGGCAGGACACTTTTCAGCCGACCGCGCAGTAAAAGAATATAGCAAAAATATTTGGTTTAAATAAATTAACCCCGCCGATAAAACGGCGGGGTGTTTTTATATGACTTCCACTGTGGAAGGAGAGAAAAAACAAGCCCCAACCTTTTGGTTGGGGGCTTAAAAATTAAAATTTCCTTATTTCCAGGGTTTGGTCGTCCTCACCCTTTTCTATTTTTTTAACAACTATAAAATAACTGTATTCATCATTTACTTTAACCTTAACGCGGTCGCCCACCTTTTTGCCCATAAGTGCGCTGCCAAGGGGCGATTCCTTACTTATTATTTGCAAAAACGGGTCGCGGCGCAGGGTGGTGACTATTCTAACCGTTTCTTCACAGTCGTCCTCCTCCACAAAGTAGGTGACTGTGTCAAAAAGACCTACCTCATCTTTTGCAGAATCGGCATCAATAATAATGGCGGTTTTAATCATATTACGCAAAAAACGAATGCGGCTTTCATTTTTTCCGCGCTCCCTTTTAGCGGCGTGGTATTCAGCATTTTCTGATAAATCACCGTAACTGCGGGTTAGTTTAACCTCTTCTAATATTTTGGGCCTTATAACACCTATGCGGTGCTCAAGCTCGGCCTTCATTTTTTCTATATCAACCTTTGTAAGCTCATCGTACATATTATCACCATATAAATAACATGATTTTTTAGGCGCTATTGCGTGAATAGAACCTTCAAAAAGCCTCCCTCTGGGAGGGAGGGGAACCGCCGTACGGCGGTGGAAGGAGAGAAAAATATCTCTCCCCCAGTCAAGCATTCGCTTGACAGCCCCCTCGCGTGAATGGGGCCCTCAAGAAGTTCACTCATCAATTAGGTTTTAAAAAATCTTTTGATTATAAATAAACTAAGGGCGGTAAAGCCGCCCTTAAAAATTAACTGTTTTTTACAATATTGCGTGCTACATGCACACCGCTGGCAGATGCGTGTGATAGTGAGTGGGTAATACCGCTACCGTCACCAATAATATAAAGACCGTCGTGCGGGCTCATAAGATTTTCATCCACCGCAACCTCCATATTATAAAACTTAACCTCAACACCGTAAAGCATGGTATCATCATTGGCGGTGCCGGGGGCAACCTTATCAAGGGTGTAAATCATTTCAATAATGCCGTCAAGTATGCGCTTGGGCAGTACCAGACTTAAATCACCGGGGGTTGCATTTAAGGTAGGGGTCATAAAGGAATCGTTCATGCGGTTGGGGGTGGAGCGCTGACCGCGAATTAAATCACCAAAGCGCTGAACAATAACACCGCCGCCCAGCATATTGCTAAGGCGTGCTATTGATTCACCATAGCCGTTTGAATCCTTAAAGGGTTCAGAAAAATGTTTGGCAACCAGCAGTGCAAAGTTGGTGTTTTTGGTTTGCAGTGCGGGGTCCTCATAGCTGTGGCCGTTAACGGTAATAATTCCGTTGGTGTTTTCATTAACAACGGCACCCTTGGGGTTCATACAAAAGGTTCTTATTTTATCACCATACTGCTTGGTGCGGTAAACAATTTTGCTTTCATAAAGCTCATCGGTCAGGTGTGAAAAAACCTCAGCAGGAAGCTCAACCCTGACACCAATGTCAACACGGTTTGATTTGGTGGGTATGTTAAGGTCGTTACAAACCTGCTCCATCCACTTACTGCCGCTGCGACCAACCGAAATTATACACTTACTGCAGGTGTATGAAGCATCCTTTGAGGTTATTTTATAACCATCGGCAGTTTTTTCAACCTTATCAACCTGTGTGTTGAAGAAAAACTCTACCTTATTTTTAAGGTAATCATAAAGATTTTTAAGCACAACATAGTTAATGTCGGTGCCTAAATGGCGTACCGATGCATCAAGCAAATGAAGACCGTGCTCAATACAAACCTTTTTAAACCTTGTGCCTGCGGTGGAGTAAAGCTTGGTACCCTCACCGCCATAGCGCATATTAATTTCATCAACATAGCGCATAAGGTTTAAGGCTTCATTTTTGCCAATATATTCATAAAGGGTGCCGCCAAAATCATTGGTAATGTTATACTTACCGTCCGAAAAAGCACCCGCACCGCCAAAGCCACTCATAATTGAGCAGCTTTTACAGCCAATACAGGTTTTAACCTTATCACCATCAATAGGGCAGTGACGCTTTTCAAGGGGGTAGCCCGCCTCAAAAACGGCAACCTTTAAATCTTTGTTTTGTTTTATTAGCTCATAAGCGGCAAAAATTCCGCCCGGACCTGCACCAACTATAATAACATCATAGCGCATATCAATTCGCCCTCCAAAAAATGTTATATTAAAAAGACCAAAACCATTATACTGTTTTTTAATTATAAATTCAAGTGGCAGTTTTTTGCAATCAAAAACCCCGTACTTTGGTACTAGGTGTAACACTGTTTGCGACATGTCGCAACTTCATTTTGTGTCCGTTTCACGAACAACGATGTTCTCGCTATGCTCGAAATGATGTTTGCAACTAAAGTTGCAAAATGATGTTGTGTCCTTACGGACACAAACACAAACAAATAAGGACTTGCTTTCGCAAGTCCTTATTTGTTTGGTGGGAGCGGGTGGATTCGAACCACCGAAGTCGAAGACAACAGATTTACAGTCTGCCCCCTTTGGCCACTCGGGAACACTCCCATATATTAACTTACGCTTTTGGCTTAAGCCCGACAAAAAGTGGAGCTGGTGGACGGACAAAGCTTTTCTTTCAGAAAATCTTTCCTGCTCGGTCACCGTACCTTTGGTACAATACCGCCCTCGCACTTCGCCGCTAAAAACAATTATCAATTGTTTTCTTAACGCGACTCACCCCTCTTAGGCTTCAAGTCCGGAATTAACCGCAACTTAAAAGTGGAGCTGGTGGACGGACTTGAACCCCCGACCTGCTGATTACAAATCAGCTGCTCTACCAACTGAGCTACACCAGCAAACCAAAGCACCCAAATAATATACCACAAAAATGGGGTATTGTCAAGTAAATATTTTTATTTTTTTGCAAAAAATTTACCTGTTAACAAAACACCGCTTAAATATTGCTTTTAAAGGTGTTATAGTGTGAAATTTTAAGCCGTTTTTTGCCATTTATTTATTGACTTTACTTATATTAAATAGTATACTTAACACAACAAACAGCAAAAACGGAGGTTTGGTTATGTTAAAAATAATTTCTTCACTTGAAAAATGCTTTTTAGATGAATCTTTTGCCTCAAAGCCCGCCCTTAAAAAGGCATCGCTGCTTAAAAATGAGGTTTATCGTTTTGGGGCATGTTATACCTTTGATAGGTATCTTCCCTGGGCAAATAGGCAAAGCGCAAAGCTTACTATAGATTCCCAACTTAAAAAATACATAAAGGTGTGGAAGGTGGACCATGTTCCGGTTAAAATGCCGGCAGGTCTTTCACAGCATGATGCCGATTTTTTGCGCACCACCCCCGGCCTTTACCCCGATTTATTGACCCCCCTTGCCGATAATAAGCGTGTAATAATGTTTAGTAATTTAGATTCGCTTTATTTTGAGTTTGCACCAAATGGTGAGGTAGCCCCTGGTGAGTATACCGTTACCCTTAGACTTAATGAAGAAACCACCGATGAAATCCTAGGTGAGGCAAGCATAACCCTTACCGTAATTGATGCCGAGCTGCCGGAGCAGGAGCTTAAATTTACACAGTGGTTTCATGTTGACTGTTTGCATACACATTATGACACCGAGCTTTATGATGAACGCCATTGGAAAATAATTGAAAACTTTGTAAAAACGGCGGTGGAGCACGGCATAAATATGCTGCTTACACCTATTTTCACCACCGCGCTTGATACCCATGTTGGTGGCGAGCGGCCAACCACCCAGCTTATTGATGTAACGGTAAATAACGGCGAATATTCTTTTGGTTTTGAAAAGCTTAACCGTTGGGTAGATATGTGTGACAGGCTTGGCATAAAATACTTTGAAATTGCCCATTTCTTTACACAGTGGGGCGCAGGCCACGCACCAAAGGTAATGGCTACTGTGGATGGTGAATATAAAAGAATTTTCGGGTGGGAGACCGATGCCACAGGCGATGATTATGTAAAATTCTTAAACGCATTTATCCCCGCATTTTTGGAATTTATGAAGTCTAAAAACGGTGCCGATAAGCGCTGTTGGTTCCATATTTCCGATGAGCCACAGTTAGACCATTTAGAGCAGTATCAAAAATCACGCGCAGTGGTGGCCGACCTGCTTAAAGGCTACCCCATTATGGATGCCCTTTCAAACTATGAATTTTATGAGCAGGGTATAATTGAAATCCCCGTTCCCGCCACCTCTCACATTGAGCCCTTTATTGAAAACAATGTGCCTGATTTATGGTGCTATTACTGTATTGGCCAATGGCAAGAAGTTTCAAACCGCTTTTGGCAATGCCAAGCGCACGCACCCGTATAATCGGTACACAGCTTTATAAGTATAACATTGCAGGCTTTTTACATTGGGGCTATAACTTCTATTACAACCAGTTTTCACACGGATATGTTAACCCCTTTACCATTACCGATGGTGAATATTTTGCCGCCGCAGGTGATGAGTTTAGCGTTTACCCCGGTATTGGCGGTGTGGCATTGCCTTCACTTCGCCTTAAGCTGTTCCACGATGCGCTTCAGGACCTTTCAGCCCTTAAGCTTTGTGAAAGCCTTTATGATAGGGATTTTGTTTTAAAGCTTATGGAGGAGGACCAAATGCCCATAACCTTTAAAGAATATCCGCGCGATATTAACTACCTGCCTACCCTTCGCGAAAAGGTTAATGCAGCCATCGCGGCAAAAATCTGCAAATAATAGGAGACATTAAAATGATTAAATTTATATCTTCGCTTGAAAAGTGCTTTTTAGATGATTCTTATGCCTTAAAGCGTGAGCTTAAAAAAGCATCTCTTTTTAAAAATGAAGTTTTTCGCTTTGGCGCTTGCTACACTACCGAAAGGTTTTTACCTCAAACCAGTAAGCAGATAGTAAGGCTTAAAATTGATTCTCCGATTGAAAAATACATACGCGTATGGCAGGTTGACCATGTTCCGGTTAAAATGCCCTGCATACCCGGTAAAAATGATGCCGACTTTTTACGCATCACCCCCGGCTTATACCCCGATTTACTAACCCCCCTGCGTGATGATAAACGCTTAATGCAGTGCAATAATCTTGAATCACTTTATTTTGAGTTTGCCCCAAATGGTGAGGTGGAGGCGGGTGAGTACCCCGTTACCGTTATGCTTTTGGCCGACGGCAGTGATACAGAGCTTGGCAAAGCAACCATTAAGCTTAATGTAATCAACGCCCTTTTACCCGACACAGGCTTTAAGGCTTCGCAGTGGTTTTACTGTGATTGTTTGCAGTCGTATTATGCCACCGAATCCTTTGATGAAAAGCATTGGTCCATAATTGAAAGCTTTGTAAAAATGGCGGTGGAGCATGGCCTTAATATGCTGCTTACCCCTGTTTTTACCCCACCAATTGATACCTATGTTGGCGGTGAGCGCCCAACCACCCAGCTTATTGATGTAACTGTAAATAACGGCAAATATTCATTTGGCTTTGATAAACTGGACCGCTGGGTGGATATGTGTGACAGACTGGGTGTAAAATATTTTGAAATTGCCCACCTATTTACACAGTGGGGCGCAGGTCACGCACCCAAGGTTATGGCAACCGTTGACGGTGAATATAAAAAGATTTTCGGGTGGGAGACCGACGCGTCAGGCCCCGAATACACCGAGTTTTTACGCACCTTTATTCCACAGTTTTTAGATTTTATGAAGTCCAAAAACGGTGCCGATAAGCGTTGCAGCTTCCATATTTCTGATGAGCCCACTACCGAGCATTTAGAACAATATACAGCATCCCGTGCTGTGGTATATGACCTGCTTAAGGACTACCCCATTATGGATGCCCTTTCCGACTATGATTTTTATGAAAAAGGTCTTGTTCAAACCCCGATAGTTGCGGTTGACCATATCGACCCATTTATCGAACATAATGTAGACCATTTATGGTGCTATTACTGTGTTTGCCAGTGGGATAAGGTGACAAATCGCTTTATTGCAATGCCAAGCGCCCGCACCAGAATTATTTCCACACAGCTTTACAAATATAATATTGAAGGCTTTGCCCAGTGGGGCTATAACTTCTATTACAATCAGTGGTCATACGGTTATGTAAACCCCTATGTAAATACCGATGGTGAGCGCTTTACGCCGGCGGGTGACGCTTTTAGCGTTTACCCCGGTATTGGCGGTGTGGCATTACCTTCACTTCGCCTTAAGCTGTTCCACGATGCGCTTCAGGACCTTTCAGCCCTTAAGCTTTGTGAAAGCCTTTATGGTAGGGAATATGTGCTGAATTTGATGGAGGAGGGTGAAAACCCCATAACCTTTAAAGAATATCCGCGCGATATTAACTACCTGCCTACCCTTCGTGAAAAGGTTAATGCAGCCATCGCGGCTAAGCTTTAAAAAAACAGATTATAAAATGGTCAGGCACCCAATTTAACTAAAAATTGGGTGCCCTAATTTTGGCCAAAAACAAAAAGTTTAAATATTTTTAATATATATTTGCTTTTATTTTTCAAATTAAAGTGCTATAATAGTGCAGTAAATTATAAAGTTATAAAAAAGGGGGTGCTAATATGAAAAGTGAAAAATCACCTAACACCAAAAAACCAATTATGTTCAGATTTGTAAAATTTTTGGTGCGGGTTTTTTACCCTAAAACAGAAGTTTTAGGTGTGGATAACATATCTTCCGAGCCGGTAATAATTGTTGGCAACCACACCCAAATGAACGGCCCAATAGTAGGGGAAATATTTTTTGATGATAATGTTTATACCTGGTGTGCTTCACAAATGATGAAATTTAAAGAAGTACCCGCCTACGCTTATAAGGATTTTTGGAGCGGTAAGCCCAAAACGGTAAGATGGTTTTATAAGCTGCTTTCATACATAATAGCACCCCTTTCGGTACTTATTTTTAATAATGCCCGCACCATACCCGTTTATAGGGATAAACGCCTTATCACCACCTTTAGAAAAACGGTGGAAAAGCTGCAGCAAAATAACAGTGTAATAATATTCCCCGAATGTGATAAAAAGCACAATAATATAGTTAATGAATTTCAAGATAAATTTATTGATATAGCCCGCTTTTACCATAAGCGCACAGGTAAGGAGCTTTTATTTGTTCCGCTTTATATTGCGCCAAGCCTTAAAAAGGCGGTCTTGGGTAAGCCTATACGCTATGATGCCAATATGCCTATTGAAAATCAGCGTAAAATTATCACCGAATATCTTATGAATGAAATTACAAGTATTGCGGTTTCGCTGCCCAGACATACCGTTGTACCCTACCTAAATATGCCCAAAAAATATTACCCACAAAATACCTTGCAGGGGGATAGCGAAAATGCGTAGCCCCGTGGTTGATTACAAAAAATTCAGGTTAAGCAAGCTAAACACTGCTGAATTTTCGCACCTTAAATTGCTTTTTGGTTGGGCAGTATATTTTGCCCTTTACTTTATTACCGAAAGGTTTATATCTGCCGAAAGCTGTACGCC
>JAFNZJ010000118.1 GCA_017382915.1 Clostridia bacterium
ATCTTCCCAGCCATCTGAATTTTCAAAAATTGTAGCGTCGGTATTTTCAATAATTTCAATACTTTCAACAGGGCTATCAACAATATTTACATTATATGTTGCGGTTTTGCCTGCATATTCAAAGGTTATGGTATTATTTTCACTGCCCTTTGACCAAGGCTTGCCATACTGCTCGGTTGATGCATCAAAAGTCTGACCGGCAATTTCAAAGTTTTCAGAATTTTCTAACGGATAGGTTTCTGCATCACGACCGTCGCTATAGTTTATTTTAACCGAAAGATTTTCTAAAAACTCAAAGTAATTATAATAATAAAATTCTACATTATGACCAGCTTGATTATCCCAATACTCCTGCCAAACACCATTAGAATATTCGGTTAAATCGGGGTAACCGTTATCAATTATTTCAATGCTTTGGACAGGATTAGGTATGGTGGTAATTGGAAAACTTGTCTGAACGCCATCATAATCTAAAATTATTGAAAGTGTTTCACCTTCATATTCAACGTTGGTGCCAAGGCTTACGCCGTTAAAATTTTCACCTTCAACATAACTCCATGTGTCGGTTGAATCATCCTGCCAAGTAAAGGTTAATACCAAACCTTCAAGGTCAATGCCTTCATAAACATAATTCTCAATGTATTCTGTTTTATAGGGCAATGTATCTATTGCAATTGATTTAATTGTTTTATGCTTAATAAGTTCTATAGGAATGCTGCCGTTTGTACTGTGATCATAAAACAATACGGCAAAGTAGTAGGTGTTGCCTGCTTCAAAGTCATATGACAAATAAAAATTGCTTTCATTGCCGCCGTCGTCATCTTCGGCTATATGGTCAATATTACCGTCATAGGGGTTACTGTCATAAAGGAAAGCAATGGTGTCCGTACTGCTATAAGAAGTAAGTGAATATTTTCCCGACTCGGTAGGGGTAAAGGAAAATATTGCCCTATCACCGGGGTTTTCAATTACCGCTGTTGCTGTGCCAACCTCAATAGGTATTGCAGGCTTGGTGACGGCAAACGCAGTTAAAGGTGCCGATGAAAAGCACATTACTACCGCCAAAATTATTGCTATGGTTGCTTTGATTTTTTTCATTTAATAAGCACTCCCTTTTAATATATTGGGTTTAATTTAATTATACTACTGCTTTTTGACAAAATCAACAATTACTTGAAATATTTTTTAAGTTTTTTATAACATTAATCCAAATGAAATTCAATTTATTGACTAAAAACTAAATAAATGATATTATTGAAACAACAAATTTGAAATGGGGCTTATATTTTGGCTGGAATTTTATACGTAGTTGGCACGCCGATAGGCAATTTGGGGGATTTTTCGCCCCGCGCCAAAGAAATTTTAGAAAAGGTAAATTTTATAGCAGCAGAGGATACCAGAGTTACCCTTAAGCTGCTTAATAAATTTGAAATTAGCACCCCTATGGTCAGCTATCATGAGCATAACCATAAGCTACGCGGAGAACAAATAATAGGTAGGCTTTTGGCCGGTGAGGACTGTGCGCTGGTTACCGATGCGGGTATGCCTGCTATTTCTGACCCGGGTGAAGATTTAGTGCGACTTGCCCACCAAAACGGTATTACAGTTTCATCGGTACCGGGACCAAGCGCAGTTATAACAGCTTTAGCAATTTCAGGTATGCCAAGCGGTCGCTTTAGCTTTGAAGGGTTTTTATCCACCGCAAAGCAAAGCCGTAAGGAGCATTTAAACAGCATTAAAAATGCATCACAAACTCTTATTTTTTATGAAGCACCGCATAAGCTTATTACAACCCTTAAGGATATGCTGGAGGTTTTAGGTGACCGCAACATCGCCCTTTGTAAAGAACTAACCAAACTGCACGAAACGGTTATTCACACCACCTTTGAGGGTGCCCTTGAAACCTTTGCACAAACCCCGCCAAAAGGCGAATATGTTATGATAATTGAGGGCGCAAAGATAGAAAAACAGGCCGAACTAACCCTTGAACAGGCCATAGCCATTGCGCGTGACCTTGTTAAAAAGGGCGAAAGTGTATCAAACGCCGCCAAACTTGCCGCCAAGGAAAGCGGATTTAAAAAAAGTGATATTTATAAAGCGTTGGTATAAAAAACATTAGGCAGTAAAGGGGGTGTGCAAATGGAACACACCATTAAGGTAATAGCACACATACACAACGATTTTACCACAAAGTTTGGTATACCCCGCCAAAGCGGGCTTACCGACCTGGAAAGTATAATTGTTTTTGAACCCGAATACCAAAATGCAGATGCCCTACGTGGTATTGAAGGTTTTAGCCACCTTTGGCTACTTTGGGATTTTTCATTGGCACACCGCAAAAAGTGGTCCCCCACCGTTAGACCGCCCCGCCTTGGCGGTAATAAAAGAATGGGGGTATTTGCCACCCGTTCACCCTTCAGACCCAACCCCATTGGCCTTTCATCGGTCAAGCTGCTTGGGGTAGAAAAAACTCATAAAGGTATGGTTTTGCGGGTTAGCGGTGCCGACATTTTAAGCGGCACACCCATTTATGATATTAAACCCTACTTACCCTACACCGACTCCCACCCCGATGCAAAGGGTGGCTTTGCCGAGGACAGGCAAAAGGATTTTTTAAAGGTTGAAATTGAAAATGACCTTTTAAATAAAATCCCAAAAGAAAAGCAGGCCCCCCTTACCGAAATTTTAAGTGAGGACCCACGGCCTCATTATATTGACAACCCCAACCGTATTTACGGCTTTGAGTTTTCGGGGTTTGAGGTAAAATTCAGGGTTAACGGCGACACCCTTTATGTAACCGACATTATAAAAAAATAAAATATTTGACAATATTTTAATATTAGGTTATAATATGTTTACTAGGTAATTATTTAGGAGGTTTTTAATATGAAATTCAAGCATCTTATGTGGATAATATCCGCCGCTGTTGCAGTAACCGCTATGGCTGCAGGCGTTGCAGTTTTTATTAACCGTTACTTAAATCATAAAAAAGATATTGATTATATTGAGTGCGACTGCGAACCCGACCCAGACATTCTTTTGGATGACGAAGACTAATAATTAAATTAAAAGCAGGTGGTTATTGCACAAGTCCAGTAAAAACGGACAATAGAAAAAAAGAGCCCCCTATGGTAGAATAAAAGAAACTACCATAGGGGGATTTTGTATGCCTAGAGAGTACAACCATATCAAAGACTTTGAAAAAGAAATATTAGAATTAAAGTCACAGGGTTACACCTTGCGAGCTATTGGAGAAAAGCTTGGGTTCACATACAAACAAATGCATAACTTCATTACAAGATATAATGCAAATCAACGCAAACAATCTGCAGGAATAATGCCAAAGCCAAAAGGAAGACCACGAAAAGACGGAACAGAGTTGCCGCCATCCATACAACAATTAAGTAGACTCACTCAACTGCAATACGAACTTGCAAAGAAAGAACGACACATAAAGCGATTAGAAATGGAAAATGAACTGATGCGGGATTTTCTCTCGCTCACCGAAAGGAAGTGAGAACAAGCTTAAAATACAGGGTGATCTACCGACATAAAGACAAGTATTCAATTAGTGAAATGTGTAGATTTTTTGGAGTTTCCAGAAGTGGATATTATGGTTATGTATCACGAATGAATGTACCTGCATGGGATTTACCGTTAGCGGAGAAAATACGAGAATGTCAAAACGAGTGCGGTAAAACCTACGGATATCGCAGAGTACATATATGGCTTGAAAGAAACGGTATTTATCGTAATCCTAAGACAGTACTAAGAGTTATGCAGAAATATGGGTTGCTGTCGGTAATCAGAAGAAAGAAATATCGTAACTACGGAGATTATCTACACAGGTATCCAAATTTGCTTAACAGAGATTTC
>JAFNZJ010000119.1 GCA_017382915.1 Clostridia bacterium
GGTTAATTGGTGGATTTTATATATATATCCTAAATCAAAAAATGTGCTGCGGACCATGTAATTGGTTCATAGTGCGTTTTTGCAGCGGAGAGGATGTGTTTTTTACACCTCCCGCAGCGAAAAGACGTGCTATGGACCAATTTAACTATCCTTTGGCTATATACCAGTTTGAGCCGCGGTGTATATCCACCAGTAAAGGCACCAGCATTTCAGCCGCGTGCTCCATTTCATATTCTAAAATTTTGCCCGCCTCTTTAGCAATGCTTTCTTCCGCCTCAACAATAAGTTCATCATGAACCTGTAAAATAACGCGTGCATTGAGTCCACTTTCAAGCAATTTGTCACGGGTGCGAATCATAGCAAGCTTTATAATGTCGGCGGCGGTGCCCTGAATTGGCATATTGCGGGCAACACGCTCACCAAAGGCACGAAGCATTCCGTTTGAGCTTTTAAGTTCGGGCAAATAGCGGCGTCTGCCAAACAAGGTTTTTGAAAAGCCCTGCTCTTTAGCCTGCTCAACCGCACTATCCATATAATTTTTAATATCGGGGTAGGTGGCAAAATAACCGTCTATATAGCGCTGGGCTTCAGCACGGGTTACGCCAATGTCCTGTGCTAATGAATAGGCGCCAATACCATAAACTATACCAAAGTTAACCGCCTTTGCGGCGCTACGCATTTTGGGTGTTACCAAAAGGGGCGGCATATCAAAAACCTCGCCTGCGGTTTTGGTATGAATATCCTCACCGCTTTTAAAGGCGTTAATCATTGCCTTATCGCCCGCTATATGCGCCAAAACACGCAGTTCTATTTGTGAATAGTCGGCATCCACCAATGTGTAGCCGGGTTTGGCGGTAAAAAACTTACGAAGCTCCCTACCCTCTGCACGGCGGACAGGAATATTTTGCAAATTAGGCTCTAATGATGAAATTCTGCCTGTTCTGGTTTCGGTCTGATTAAAGGTGGTATGCACCCTGCCGTCATCCTGCACGGCCTTTAAAAGCCCTTCACAGTAGGTTGAATTAAGCTTGGTTATGGTGCGATATTCAAGCACCAAAGGAATAATAGGGTGGTCGTTACGAAGTTTTTCTAATATCTCGGCGGTGGTTGAATAACCGCTTTTGGTTTTTTTGCCCGCCTTAAGACCAAGCTTTTCAAAAAGTATTACGCCAAGCTGTGCGGGAGATTTTACATTAAACTCCTCACCCGCAAGCAGATGAATTTCTTTTTCTAAATCGGCAATGCGAAGATTAAGCTCATCACGCATTTTGGCAACACCAAGGGTGTCAAGCATAAAGCCTTCGCGCTCCATTTCACTTAAAACGCGGGATAACGGAATTTCAATTTCATTTAAAAGCATACCCATTTCGGTGCGATTGATTTCAGCTCTTAACGGCTCATAAAGCATTGATGCCAAGGCAATATTTTTAAACTGTTCATCACCTTCATCGCCGATAACCGTTGGCTCTGCGCCATTTAAATATTCCTCGGCAAGGCGGGGTATATCATAAGAATTAGCGGATGGCGAACAAAGATAGCCCGCCAAGGTTACATCAAAATTTGGCAGTGGCATATTAACCTTTTGGTCAAACAAGGTGTGAAGCACCTTACTTTCAACCGCATTTATTTTAAGGCTTTCTTTGGCGAAAATAGATATAATTATATTTATATTTTCGCTAAAATTGGCCTTGCAGACAAGACCGTCCGCCGAAAAGTACACTGTATTTTCATAAGGCATCACGGTTAAAAGTGTGCCTTTAGTCAAGGCTTTTTCAAACTGGTCGGCGGTGCAAACCTTAAACTCGGCGGGGGCAGAAACAGTTTTATCTAGGCTATCATCCCCTGCTATATTTGTAAGACCCATTTTTTCAAGCAGTTTGAAAAACTCAAGTTTTCTAAGCAGGGCGGCAAGCTTTGGCTTGTCCTGTGGCTTATTAAGGTAAGTATTAAAATCTACCGAAATAGGCACACTGCGGCAAATGGTACCAAGCTCACGGCTTAAAAAAGCATTGTCTTTATCGGCAATGAGTTTGTTTTTAACGCCCTCTTTAATATCCAAGGTTTCAATATTATTATAAATATTATCAATATTTTCAAAGCGGCTGATTAAATCGGTGGCGGTTTTTTCACCAACACCCGCAACACCGGGGATATTATCGCTTGAGTCACCCATAAGGGCTTTGAGTTCAATCATTTGGGGTGGCGTTAAAGAATATTTTTCAAAAAGGGTGGCGGGGGTATATTCAATTATTTCGGTCCTGCCCATTTTTGATGAGGCCAGCAAAACTGTGGTCTGGTCAGATACAAGCTGCAGGCTATCCCTATCACCTGTTGAGATAACGCAAACATCTTCATTTTGCTCGGCGGCATAACTTAATGTGCCTAAAATATCATCGGCTTCATACCCTGCAAGCTCAATACAGTGATAGCCCAACAGATTAAGCAGTTCCTTTAAAACGGGCAACTGCTGGGCAAGCTCTTCGGGCATGGGTTTGCGACCTGCCTTATAAGCATCATACATATTATGCCTAAAGGTGGGGGCTTTAAGGTCAAATGCCACCGCAACGCCATCGGGATTTTCCCTTGCGATTAGGCTGTTTAAAATATTCATAAAGCCATAAATGGCATTAGTATACAGTCCGTCCTTGGTTGACAGAAGTTTAATACCATAAAAGGCGCGATTTACTATACTGTTTCCATCTAAGGCAAGTAGTTTCATATTATTCCCCTTAAATTTTAATACATAGTTATTATACCAAAACATACGGTATTTGTCACCATTTTTACCGAAAATTTTTCGCAAAAATATAAAAAGCCGCAGTTAAACTCAAACTGCGGCTAAAATAAAAACTATTCGGCATATTTTTTTGACTGTGCCACCGCCAATTGGTCGCACCTTTCGTTTTCAATGTGACCTGCGTGGCCCTTTATCCAATTGATTTTAAGGGTATGAATTTCGGCAAGGCGAAGCAGTTCGTCCCACAAATCGGGGTTAAGGGCAGGCTTTTTATCGGCCTTGCGCCAACCGTTTTTCTTCCAGCTTTGGGCCCAACCCTTATCAATACCATCGGCAACATAGCGCGAGTCGGTGGTAAGTTCAACTATGCAGGGGGTTTTAAGCGCCAAAAGCCCCTCAATAACGGCGGTAAGCTCCATCCGGTTATTGGTGGTGTTTTTCTCCCCGCCTGAAAGTTCTTTTTCGTGTTCACC
Organism: Clostridia bacterium; assembly: GCA_017382915.1. Lineage (GTDB taxonomy): Bacteria > Bacillota > Clostridia > Oscillospirales > Acutalibacteraceae > UMGS1279. The sequence continues at coordinate 3,211 of JAFNZJ010000119.1, forward strand.
AAAGCGGAGTATGGCACCCCATCCGCCCGGACCCGGATTGCCCGAGCAGGCACCATCGGTAAAAAGTTTAACTGTTTTTTTCATTTAAACACCTCAAAAAGTAAAGGGCATACAAATTAAATAAATCAGGGGTTGATGCACCACATAAATTATAAGCGCGTGCCTGCCCAAAAAGGCAAGTGGTCGCAAACGGGAAGGCTTTGTTATTTTTGAAAATTTTTCAATGATATGAAAATGGTAAAAATAATAGCCCACTAAAAACAAGAAAAACCATGGCAATATTGGAAAATAATCTGCCGAGAAAAAGGTCTCTTTAGTTATGCCAAGGGGGAATAACGCACCGTTTGAATACCACCTTAAGGGAATAATGCCGCTTAAATCAACAAAATCGGTGTAACCACGAGGTATGCCGTAGGTAATTATAAAAAGTGCCGCCGACAGTATTAAGCCGACCCACTTATTTACCCTTTTAAGTGCAAAGTTAAAAATGCCGCAAAAAAGCATTGAAAAGCCAAGCAAATGAAGTATGCCAAAATATATGTCAATGCGGCCAAGCCCCATTTGTGAGCCGATTATGGTGACAATGCTGACACCAACTGCAAAGGCAAGACAAAGACCGCCGCGTTTGGTGTTGGAGCGTGAAAAACCACACATACAGCCCGAAAGGACTATAAACGCGCCTGCAAAGTAAGGCTCCACAGGGGTGAAAAAGTTAAAAAGGGCATCTGCCATATGCCAACCAAAAATTTGATAAAGCGATAACAGCCCATGATAAACCACCATACAAAGCACCAAAAAGCCGCGCAGTTCATCAAGCAGGGCATAACGCACCTTTTGGGTATTGGGGTTTAGGTTGTTTGATATTTCTTCCATAACTCTGCACCCTTAATACTGTCTAAAGCTGCCGACCACACGACCTAAAATATCAATGCGTTCAGCATAAATTGGGTCAAAATCGGGGTTTTCGGGGTATAATACCGGCTGACCGTTTTCAAAGCCAAGGCGTTTAACGGTGGCTTCATCCTCAATCATAGCCACCACAATATCACCGCTTTTTACAGAAAGGTCTTTGTTGGCTACTATTAAATCGCCATCTAAAATGCCGGCATCACGCATACTTAGTCCTGAAACACGCAGGGCAAAAAGACCTTCAGCATCGCTGGTGGGGTAAGGAATATAATCTTCAATTTGCTCTACCGCCAAAATGGGGTTACCGGCAGTAACCTTGCCCAAAACAGGCACCTGTGAAGCGGGGGCGCTACCCTGCAGCCGAATACCGCGTGAGTTGCCCACACTGCGTACTATATAACCGTACTCCTCCAAAGTGGCAAGTATGCCGTGAACGGTTGAGGTTGATTTTATACCTGCCTCAGCACAAAGCTCACGCACTGTGGGGGGTATACCATCTGCCAAATATTTTACAATAAGCCTATAAACTGTGGCTTGCTTTTCAGTTAAGGTTGGTCTTTCCAATTCGACACCTCCAACAAAACAAATGTTCTTTATAATAGTATATCACACCTATATAATTAAATCAAGAAAAAAATAAAGCACCTACTCGGTGCTTTAAATTTATACCTCATATATACCTGACTGAAGCAAAACAACCTCACGGCCGTGACATTTAACATAGCCATAAACCGACTCATCAAACTCTAAATATTCCTCGGCGGCGTAGGTTTTGGTGTTTATTTTCCAAACGCGGCAGGACTTACAGTTTGAAACATATAAATCCTCATCCAAGGCAAACAGTCCTGCGGGACCCGAAAAACTGTTTTCACCGCTTTTGCCCCCTACCCTAAGCTCCTCGCGCATTGAGGCGGGGTCTAAACGAAGCAGAGCGTTATTATCACAAAATGATACCCAAATATGCTCACCGTCAAAAACGGCATCGCTTGGGGACTCACCCTTATATTTAACAACACCAACCCATTTGGCAAAGCCGTCACTGTCCAGCACCTTGGCGGCGCCTTCCTCCTCAACGGTAAAAAGCTCACCATTATTTAATATAGCTGTACGACAGGTTAAATGGTTTGCCACCTGCATTTCTGCCGATTTGTGTGATGCGCCAAACTTTGCAAGCAGGTAAACGCTATTGGTAATGCGCTGTACCTGACTGGTTTCAAGCGATATCATACGGTATTCAACCGCCATTTTACCTTCATCGGTTATTTCAGAAAGCACAGCCGCCACTATTCCGCTGGGAATTGGCATCATATGCAGTACCTGACCCTCATAAATACACTTCATTTTATTTCTCCAAATAAATATTTTGACAGTAATATTTTATAATATTATATTTTTAAATGCAAGGGAAATTTGTCAAACCTTTAGTTTTTTTGCCTTTTGGTGTTTTTTGGCGATAAAGGACAAAACAATTTTATAACCGGCCAACATAATTAAAATGCCGATTGCTACCCCAACTAAATCAATAAAAACATCCAAAACTTCACTGGTCCTACCCGCTACGAATAGTTGGTGAATTTCATCGCTGGCGCCGTATAATCCACCTACCAAAAGCACAAGTAATGCCTTTTGCCAAACCTTTTTAATGGGGTCATAAAAGGTGGCGGCACCAAACGCACAAAAGCCAAGGGCCGCATAAAGCACGATATGGGCAATTTTTCTTATAGATTCACTTATAAATCTTATAAAGCTTTCGGCAGTTTTATTTTCAACCTTTTCTATAACATTGCCAATAATTTCTTTGCCCGTTTCACGGACAGAAGATGATAGCTCATCCGACTTGGTAGCAGTTTGGGATGAAAAGCAAAATATTACAATCATAACTATAATTGTGGCCGCCAAAAACGCCCAAAACAGCACCCTGCGGCGGGGCGATAAAGATACTTTATTTAATAGGTTTTTCATTTTGTCACCCCGTTTAAATGCTCTACTGCCTTTTTAATATATGGGTCGTTATTGCCCAATATATATGGATTTTTTGCCTGCTCATCAGTAAAGGATACCTCATAATCGGGTGTAAGTCCTTTGCCGTTAAAGCTGTTGCCGCTTGGTGGTAAAAACTCACCAACCGTAAAGCGAACGCAGGAATCATCACTTAAAAAATAGGTGCGCTGAACAACACCCTTACCAAAGGTGGTATTACCAATAAGCACCGCTTTTTCACTGTCTCTTACCGCCGCGGCAAAAAGCTCGGCCGCGCTTGCGGTATCACCATCCACCAAAACGGTTATGGGCAGTTCAGTTTTTTGAGCGTCAGATGTGGCATTAACCTCTTTACTGCCGTCAGCATAAACGGTGGTCATAATATTACACTTGCCAACCAGTGTATCAAGCACCTTACATACCGAATCAACAGTGCCGCCACCATTACCGCGCATATCAAAAATCAGTCCCTTAACATCCTGCTTTAAAAATTCAAAATAAGCCTTTTCAAACTGCTCAAAGGTGGCTTCATTAAAAGCAGTAAAACAAAAATAACCGTAATTTAAAACCTTTTTTGCATATACAGTTTGCCTTGTAAAATCTTTATATTCCACCTTTATTTTTAAGGTTTTATCGCCACGCAGCAGTGTAATGTCGGCCGTTTTGCCAATTTCACGCTTAATGGACTTAACCGCCGCCGTATACCCTAATTGCTTTACGGTTTTACCGTCAATGGCGGTTATTAAGTCACCTATTTTTATGCCGACTTTACTTGCGGGACTATCTTCATCCACCCTGAATACTGCAAGGGCGGCCTTTTCTTCATCATAATAAACAGTAACACCTATGCCCTGCATATTACCTTCAAATGAGTCAGATACCGCCACGGCATCCTCTGCGCTTTTATAAAAGCCGTATTTATCATCCAGCGCCTTAATATAGGCCGATGCCAATGCGTTATCAAGCGCCTGCTCATCAACCTCACCCGAATAATACTTTTTAACCAAAGCATCAATTTCACTAAGCTTTTGGGATGGGGCGGGATAAAAAGATTTATA
>JAFNZJ010000120.1 GCA_017382915.1 Clostridia bacterium
ACGGGTGATAATACCCCCGCCATAATTCATACCGAAATTGTACCCGGTGATAAGGTTGAAATAACGGCCGCGCCAAAGGGCTTTGGCAGTGAAAATATGAGCAAGGTCATTATGCTAACCCCTGCCGATGGTAGGGAAGGTGTTATCAATGCGGTTATAAATGCAGTTAAAACCGCAGGCTCAAATCCCTGTCCGCCAATGGTTATTGGTGTTGGTATTGGCGGCGATTTTGAACAATGCGCCCTGCTTTCAAAAAAGGCACTTTGTCGCCCAATAACCCAACCAAATAATTCACCCTTTTATGCCGACCTTGAAAAGGAGCTTTTAAAAAGGGTTAATGAACTAAATATCGGACCCCAAGGCTTTGGCGGTAACACCACAGCGCTTGGTGTTAATATTGAATGGGCGCCAACCCACATAGCGGGTCTGCCCGTTGCTGTAAATATCGGGTGTCATGTAACCCGCCATAAAACCGTTGTAATTTAGGTGAAAAGTGTAATTATGAGTAAGTTTAAACTATTAGCACCCTGTATGTTTGGTGTTGAGGGTATTTTGGCCGATGAACTTAAAAGGCTAAATATAAATAATGTTGATGCACAAAACGGCAGAGTGTTTTTTGAAGGCGATGAAAACACCGTTGCCGCAGCCAATATGTTTTTAAGAACGGCAGAGCGTGTTTTAATTGTTGTTGGGTCGTTTAACGCAACAACCTTTACAGAACTCTTTGACAATGTTAAGTCCCTAAAGTGGGAGGGTTTAATCGGCAAAGATGATGCCTTTCCCGTTACAGGCTATTCAATAAATTCAAAGCTTTTTAGCGTGCCTGACTGTCAGTCAATTATTAAAAAAGCGGTTGTAGAGCGCTTAAAATCGGTGCATAAGGTCGACTGGTTTAAAGAAACAGGCACCGTTTATAAAATAAGGTTTTCAATTCAAAAGGATAATGTTATTGTTGCTATTGATACATCGGGCGATGGGCTGCACAAACGCGGTTATAGGGCGCATTCCTTGGGTGCCCCTATTAAAGAAACACTTGCGGCAGCAATGTGCTATCAGGCAAGAATTTTTCATGATACCACCTTGTTTGACCCATTTTGTGGTTCAGGTACCATTTTGATTGAGGCCGCAATGATTGCTAAAAATCTTGCCCCCGGTCTTAAGCGCAATTTTGCGGCAGAACGCTTTGGACAAGCCTTTAAAACTGCATTTGAAGCACAGCGCAGAGTTGCCATTGACCAAATAAATAAAAATGTTGAATTCAAAGGTTATGGCAGTGATATTGATAAAGAAGCGGTTGAACTTACCCTGCAAAATGCTAAAAAAGCGGGTGTTGCAGACTGTATTGAGGCAAAGGTTTTAGATATTAAAGATTTTAAAATTACAAATGAACGCGCCAAGGTTATTACTAACCCGCCTTATGGTGAGCGCCTGCTTGAAATAAAACAGGCTGAGGAGCTTTATAAAATTATGGGCGGGGTAATGCCTAAAATGCAGGGCAAAAGTTATTTTATTATTTGCCCTAATGATGATTTTGAAGCGCGTTTTGGCAGACCTGCTGATAAACGCAGAAAGCTTTATAACGGTATGATTAAATGTCAGCTATATTCTTATTTTAAATCTTAAGTGAGGGCTTTAAAATGAAGTATGTTTTTATTGTAAACCCAACTGCGGGCAAGGGTAATAAGCAGGATGGCTTTGTAACTGCCGTCGATGATTATTTTGCCCAAAATGGGGGAGAGTATGAAGTTTACTATACCTCTGATAAAGGCGACGCTATGGCATATTCTAACGCCCTTGCCAAAACGGGTGAGGAGCTTAGAATTTACGCCTGTGGCGGTGAAGGTACCGCTTTTGAGGTGTTAAACGGTGTATACGGTTATAAAAATGTTAGCTTAGGTGTAGTGCCTTGCGGTAGCGCCAATGACTTTATTTCATATTTTTCTGATAAAGAGCTTTTTATGGATGTTGCATCACTTATTGATGGTGAAGAGCTTGAAATTGACATAATTAAAGCAGGTAATTGCTATGCTATGAATTCCTGCTCAATTGGTATGGATGCTATGGTGGCGTCTCATATGTCAAAATTTAAAAAGTGGCCTTTGGTATCGGGTAAAATGGCATATGTTTTGGCGCTTCTATATACATTTTTCTCACGATTGGGTGTAAAATTAAAAATAAATATTGATAATGGAAAACAAACCATTGAACAAAAATCGCTTTTTGCAGTTGTCGCAAATGCGCCTTATTACGGCGGCGGTTTTTACCCCACACCTTCGGCAGAGCCTTTTGACCAAAAGCTTGATTTTTCGGTTATTTCAACCGTATCAAGACCCAGAATTTTAAGTTTGTTAAAGGATTACCGCGCAGGTACACATGTTGGTTATGACTTTTGTAAAATAGGTACCGCCTTGAAGGTGGAGGTTGAGGCCGACCGCGAGGTACCAATAAATATGGATGGCGAAATTATTTATTCAGACCATGCCGAGTTTGAAATAATTAAAAAGGGTCAAAAACTTATTTTGCCAAAAACTATTTCTGCCGTTTGGCGCGAAAAGGCCGGACAAGCTGCCGACACTGTAAAGGCATAAGGGTCAACTATATGAAAAAAATTATAAAAAGCAGGCCCTTTTATTGGGGCTTTGTGCTAGCTGTTATAGCCGTTGTTTGCTTGATTTGCTATGTAGTTGGTAAGCCGTTGGTTGAATTTGCATCCGAACCCGAAAAATTCCGTTTATGGGTTGATTCTAACGGAATTTGGGGTAGACTTGCCTATATGGGTATGATGATTTTGCAAATTATTGCCGCATTTTTACCGGGTGAGCCGTTTGAAATGGTTGCGGGTTATGCCTTTGGTGCTGTGGAGGGTACAATTCTTTGCCTTTTAGCGTCTGCAATTGGCAGTATATTGGTTTTGTTGGTTGTTAGAAAATTTGGTATGAGGCTAGTTAAGGTCTTTTTTAGCGACCAACAAATAAATTCAGTAAAATTTTTGCGGTCATCACCCAAAAGAATAATTCTTTTCACACTAATTTTTGCACTGCCGGGTACACCTAAAGATTTGCTTTGCTATTTTGCGGGCATAACAGATATTAAACTTTGGATTTTAATGCTTATTTGTTCGTTTGGTCGCATTCCTGCCGTTATTACATCAACCCTTGGCGGTGATGCGCTAGGCACCCAAAGTTATATTTACGCAATAATTGTTTTGGCAATTACTGTACTGCTTAGTTTAATAGGTGTTTTAATTTTTAGTAAAATTAAAAAGAATAAATAAAAAATGCCCACCATTTGGTGGGCATTTTTAATTAGTTAAAACTTAAAATCAACTATATTTAAGTCTTCATCAAATACTGTGAACTGTGCATCAAAGCCTTTTGCAATGCGACCCTTTGTTTTAAGTCCCATAACATTTGCGGGGGTTTCGGTCATCATTTTAACGGTATCCGCAACCGAAACGCCTGCGGCACAGGTTCGTTTTAAAAGTTGGTCAGATGTTGCAATACTGCCTGCAAAGGCTGAACGGTCAGCAAGCTTTGCTACGCCATCCTCAATAACAAAATCCATACCGCCTGAACTACCGCCTGCAAAATCCTTTTCGGTCATACCGGCAGGTCTGATGCCGTCGGTAATAAGGCAAACGCGGTCGGTACCCTTAAGCTTAATTATAAGCTTTAAAAGCTCGGGTGGAAGGTGGCAACCATCGGCAATGGCTTCAACATACATATCATCAAAAAGGTATGCCGATTCAATAATACCCAGATGCCTGAAACCGCCGTGGCGGGTAATGGTTGATGTGCATGAATAAAGGTGGGTAACAAGGCGGTTGCCGTTTTCAAAAGCCTCTTTAACGTGGCAATATTCAGCAGCCGAGTGGGCAATAGCGGGTGTGATGTTATGTGCTGTTAAATAACGCACAAATTCGCTATTTTCATCAAGCTCAGGTGCATAGGACCACCTTTTGATTAAGTGACCAAACTTTTCAATAAGTGGCACATACTCACTTGCCCTAGGCTCATGAATGAATTTTGGGTTTTGTGCGCCGCTCATTTCCAACGCAAAATAGGGGCCTTCAAGGTGTACACCGGGGATTTCTAAATCCAGCTCATCCTTAACCTTTTCAAATGTTTCAAGAGCTTTTGCTAAAACATCAAAATCGGCTGCAGAAAAGGTGGGGTACATAACCTTTGTGCCATGCTTTGCGTGTTTTTCACATATTTTAAAATATGCTTCTTCGGTGCCGTCCATAAACTCATAACCAACTGCGCCGTGGCAGTGCAGTTCAATAAAGCCAGGAGCTATGTATTTGCCGCTAAGGTCAACGGCATCTGCAGATGCATCGGTAGGTACAACATCAACAATTTTGCCATCCTCGGTAAGAATACACTTGCAAAAAGAAAATTCTATATGCTAGAGAAGATATGACAGGGCAAGCTGGTAACGGAGGCTATCGTCCATACGGAAGCGATAAATCAAAAGGTTATATTTGTGGAAGCTGCGGTGAAATGCATTACTTAAGCAGTTGGGAATATAATAAATCAGATGAAAGCAAGTTCTTTTACTCACACGAAATTGATGGTGCAACATATAGATTTAGAATTTGTGGAAACTGTTTAGCGGATTGTGTAATTTGTGACTGCTGCCACGAGATAATAAATATG
>JAFNZJ010000121.1 GCA_017382915.1 Clostridia bacterium
GGGAAAGCATCAGAGAAAACGGACTTATCCAGCCGGTTTCTGTCAGGAAGATAAAAGGCGGGTTTGAACTTATTGCCGGTTTATAAAGCATCCCGCTAGTTTTACTTGATAATAGCTTACCAATATGCTATAATAACTAAAATTATGTTTTTTAGGAGAAATGCAGTTTGGCTATTGAACAGGACCATATTAGAAATTTTTGCATTATTGCCCATATAGACCACGGTAAATCTACCCTTGCCGACCGCCTTTTAGAGCTTACTGAATCGGTACAGCAAAGGGATATGGAGGACCAGCTGTTAGACAGTATGGACCTTGAGCGTGAGCGCGGCATTACCATTAAAGCCCACGCCGTTACCTTATACTATACCGCTAAAAATGGCGAGAAATATGAGTTTAATCTTATTGACACCCCCGGTCATGTGGACTTTAACTATGAGGTTTCACGCTCACTTGCCGCCTGCGAGGGTGCTGTTTTGGTGGTTGATGCATCACAGGGTATTGAGGCGCAAACGCTTGCCAACACCTACCTTGCGGTTGACCACAATCTTGAGCTTTTACCTGTAATAAATAAAATTGACCTGCCCAGCGCCGACCCTGAGCGCGTTATAGCCGAAATTGAGGATGTTATTGGCATCCCCGCCGATGAGGCACCGCAGGTATCTGCCAAGACAGGACTTAACGTGGAGCAAATTTTAGAAAAACTTATTACCGAAATTCCCGCCCCTACCGGCGACAGCACAGAACCCCTTAAAGCACTTATTTTTGATTCATATTATGACCCTTATAAGGGTGTTATAGTGTACTTTAGGGTGGTTTCGGGTGAAATCAGACCCCAGCAAACCATTAAAATGATGGCTACCGGTGCCGAATTTTTAACGGTTGAGGTTGGCAGAAAAATGGCAACCTCAATGGTACCCTGCGATGTTTTAAAGGCGGGCGAGGTTGGTTACCTTGCAGCATCAATTAAAACGGTTGGCGATGCCCGCGTTGGTGATACCATAACACTGGCTGAAAATCCCGCTGATGAGCCACTTGCAGGCTACCGCAAGGTAAATCCCGTTGTTTTTTGCGGTATCTACCCCGCCGATGGCGCCCGTTACAGCGATTTAAGGGAAGCGCTTGAAAAGCTTCAGCTTAATGATGCTTCACTTCTTTTTGAGGCCGAAACATCACAGGCGCTTGGCTTTGGTTTCCGCTGCGGCTTTTTGGGACTTCTTCATATGGAGATTATTCAAGAACGCCTTGAGCGTGAATATAATTTAGATTTAGTTACCACTGCACCCAGCGTTGTTTATAAATTTGAGCTTACAAACGGTGAGGTAATTGAGGTGGACAACCCCACCAACTACCCCGACCCCGCTACCATAGCCTCGGCAATGGAGCCGGTTGCCGATGTTCACATTTTTTCTCCCCGTGAATATATTGGTGATATTATGGGGCTTTGTCAAGAACGCAGGGGCGAATATCAAGACACAAAATATATGGGCGACCGCGTTGATTTGCATTATGTTATGCCGATTGGTGAAATTGTATACGACTTTTTTGATGCACTTAAATCAAGAACTCGCGGTTATGCAAGCTATGACTATGAAATAAAGGGCTACCAAACCTCAAAACTGGTTAAGCTTGATGTAATGCTTGCCGGTGATACGGTTGATGCGCTTTCATTTATAGTTCACTCTGACAATGCATACCCAAGGGCACGCCGCATTGCCGAAAAGTTAAAGGAATTTATTCCGCGTCAACTTTTTGAGGTACCCATTCAGGTTGCGGTTGGCGGTAAAATTATCGCTCGTGAGACGGTCAAAGCCATGCGTAAGGATGTTTTGGCCAAGTGCTACGGCGGTGATATTACCCGTAAGAAAAAACTGCTTGAAAAACAAAAGGAAGGTAAAAAGCGTATGCGCCAGTTAGGTTCTGTTGAGGTTCCGCAAGAGGCGTTTATGGCGGTTTTAAAACTGGATGAATAAGGTAGAATTATTCAAAAGATTATCTATTTTCGCTTTAATTTTGCTTTTATTATGCGGTGGTTGGCTACTATTCAAAAAGCCTTCCACCATATCCCGCACCTTTTTTACGGCCGATACAGTATGCAGTATAACTTTGTATGACGGCAGTGAAGAATTGCTTGACAGCGCTGTGGAGCTTACAGGCAGTCTTGCAAATAAACTGAACTGCTATTTGGAATCATCCGAACTATCTAAGCTTAATAAAGATAAAATAATTAAATTCCCATCTGATGAGCTTAAAGAAGCGGTTGAGCTTGGGCTTTATTACAGTGCCCTTAAGGATGGTGTTTTTGACATAACCATTAAACCGGTAAGCCAGCTTTGGGATTTTAAAAATGGTACTATGCCAAATTCTGCCGATGTTACCGATGCACTTAAAAAGGTAAATTATAAAAGCATTGAAATAACCGATAATCAAATAACCTTAAAAGACGGTGCTGAAATTGATTTAGGCGCGGTTGCAAAAGGGTATATTGCTAAAAAAGTTAGCGATTTTCTATTAAAAAACGGCGTAAAATCAGCAATTATTAACCTGGGCGGCAATGTTACCGTTTTGGGTGATAATAATGGTGATGCCTTTAATGTAGGCATACAAAAGCCGTTTGGTGAGGGCAGTTTGGCCACCGTAAAGGTAAAGGATTTTTCGGTAGTAACAAGCGGCACATACCAGCGCTGTTTTAAAAAGGATGGCACCCTTTACCACCATTTGCTAAATACCAAAACAGGTATGCCGCAAAATACCGACCTTGCATCTGTAACGGTTATTACCAAAAGCGCAGGGGATGCCGACCCAATGTCAACACTATGCTTTTTGCTTGGCGCTGATGACGGTATGGCACTGATTGAACATACCGATGGTTTTGAGGCCGTATTTATTGATAATAACGGCAATATTAAGTTGTCATCAGGTTTGGTTAAAAACTTTGAAAATATCATTTCATTAAAATAAAGTAAGTGGCAATATAAAAGCAAAAAGACCCCACAAACAGCAAAAAGCTTATTGCCCTTATTACCGCCTTTCCACACACCCTGCCCAAAGTGAAGTTGTGGTTTGTTTGCTATATGCTACTGGTACAGCTTGTATTTTAAAGCAAAAGGTTCGGGAGGAATTTTTCCTCCCGAACCTTTTTAATTATTTAATTCTAACGCGCCTTCTTCTGCGACGTTTACGACGGCGATTTTTAATAATCAGATAAATTATCATAATGGCAATAACTATGCCAATAATTATAATAACCGTTTTAAAAAATGAGCCTGTAAATAAATCGGTAATGCTTTTTACAAAGGCAAGCATACCACTGCGCTCCACCGCATTTGTGGCAACCAGCGGTACCGTTGCAATCTCCTCACCCGCATATTTTACGGTGGCAATTCCAAGCTCCTGCCCTGCCGTAATCGGTGCCTCTGCAGGGTCTTTGTGCAGGTCAATTTCAATTTTAAAAGCCGATTCCTCTGCCTGCTTTGGAACAACGGCATTTACCGGATGCTTAAGTGCCAGTGCTACATAGTCACTGTCGCTTGAAAGCTCAACAGGGCATTCACCAACGGGGGTTAAGGTACTGTAAACCTCACGGTATTCAAACTCATTAAACACCCACTCATAAAGCTTTTTGGTCTCACTAAACTCGTACCTTACCTTTGCACCCTTTTCATTGGTTACGGGGCATTTCATAACAACGCAAACATATGTTACGCCCTTTTCCTCAGCATAGGTTATAAGGCAACGACCTGCGGGGTCGGTGTAGCCCGTTTTTCCGCCATCAACCGGGCGGTAGTAGGTATTTGGCATTGAAGTGTTAGGGTCCTGTATAAAAACGGTGGTTGCAAGTACACGACGATGTGGTGTTTTATTGGTGGCAGGCACATAGTGGCGCACCGTACCAAATATTTTTTTAAAGGTTTCATTTTTAAGGGCGTACTTTGTTAAAAGGTACATATCCCTGGGGGTGGTGTAGTGGTTATCATCATGAAGGCCATGGGCATTCATATAATGGGTGCCGTTCATACCAAGTTCTTTTGCCTTTGCATTCATTTTATCAACAAAACCGGGTATGGTACCACCAAAATGCTCGGCCAACATATTTGCGGCATCATTTGCCGAATGTACCAACAAAATATAAAGCAGTTCAATTGCGGGCAGTTGTTCATCGGCAACCAAATTAAAGACCGATGAATCGGTGCCAAGCAATAAATCAAGTGTATCTTTATTGGCTGTAACAATGGTGTTTTCTAAATCCTTACACTCATCCAAAACAACCATAGCGGTCATTATTTTGGTAAGCGATGCGGGATAAAGCCTTTGGTCGGCATTTTTTTCATAAATTACCGTGTCGGTGTCGGTATTGGCAATAAGACAACCCTCAGCCGTAACGCTGAAGGAGGATGGCATATATGCGGCGGCGGGGGTTACACAGAGCCCACACAGTAAAAAAATTATTAAAATTAAAGAAATTGCTTTTTTTACCATAGATTTTTCACCCAAGTTGTAGTATAATTATCTATAATAACAGTATACATTATTTTTAAGCATTTTTAAAGAGTAAATTTACTTAATTTTTTATTAATTTTTCGGAGGCTAAAAATGGTATATATCACGGGCGATATGCACGGCGATGAATCCCGTTTATATGATAAAGAGTGGCGCAAGCTTAAAAAGGACGATGTGCTTATAATCTGCGGCGATTTTGGCTTTGTTTGGGATAACAGCCCAAGGGAGCAAAGCACCCTTAAGTATTTGGGCAGCAGAAAGTTTACCGTCTGCTTTTTAGATGGCGCACACGAAAACTTTGAGCTTATTCGTAAATACCGCCAAACGGTATGGAAGGGCGGCAAGGTACACCGCATAAGCGGAAATCTTTTTCATTTAATGCGGGGTGAAATTTTTGAAATTGAAGGGCACAAAATATTCACCTTTGGCGGCGGTGAAAGCTTAGACAAAGATATTCGTATGGAGCAACAGCATTGGTGGAAGGCAGAGCTGCCATCCCCCACCGAAATGGCACACGGTGCCGCCAATTTGGATGAATGTGCAGGTCAGGTTGATTACATATTAACACATGAGCCACCATCACTTGTTAAAAGCGCTATGCTGCTTAAAAACGGCGATGTTGACAGCGTTAATAAGCTTAACGGCTTTTTGGATGAAATAGGTAAATACTGCAGCTACAAGCAGTGGTATTTTGGCTCACATCACGAGGACAGGCGCATAACCCCCCACCACACCTGCGTATTTAATAAAATTTTACCTATTGACACCTATACCTACGACCCACAAAGCGGCGCAAAGCAGTTATCATTTTTTGATGATGAGCCAGTGCCTGCTATACTTAACAAAAAAAGATTTTGGAGCAAAAAATAATGGACCGTAAAAATAAAGCAAAACAACTTTTCTTAAAGGGCAATAACTGTGCACAGGCAGTATTTGCGGCATTTTCAGATATTACAGGTATTGATGAAAAGTCGGCATTTTTTATGGCATCATCCTTTGGCGGCGGTATGGGTCACATTGGTGAAACCTGCGGCGCAGTAACGGGTATGCTTATGGCGGCAGGTCCGCTTTTAGGCTATGGCGAAAATGCTACCGCCGAAGTAAAGCAGGGCTACTACAAGGAAGTCAAAGCCCTTACCGATGAATTTAAGGCCGAATTTGGGGGGCTTAGATGCCCTGCACTTATGGCAAGGCTTAACGGCGGTGAATATAATCTGCCCGATGATGAAGATTATAAATCCCGCCCCTGCCTTATTTTTGTTGAAAAGGCAGTGGAAATTTTAGAAAAAAAGCTTGAAAGGCAAGGTAAATAATATGGAACTTAAAGGCTTAAAGGTTAATTTTTTAGGCGACAGTATTACACAGGGTGTAGGCGCTACCGACCAACCAAATTTGGGTTATGTTGGCGTGCTGCGTGATGACTACGGCATTGATGCACGCAACTATGGCCTTACAGGCACCAGAATTGCCCAAACCCGCGAACCTACCATTAACCCCGCACAGGACCACGATTTTTGCGGCAGGGCCCTTGAAATGGACAATGATGCAGATGTGGTTGTTGTTTTTGGCGGTACCAACGACTTTGGTCAGGGTTATATTCCGCTTGGCCGTTTTAACGACCAAACTCCATTTTCCTTTTACGGCGCACTTCACACCCTTTATGTAAGCCTTATAAATAAATATCCAACCAAAAAGATTGTGGTTATTACTCCCCTGCACCGTGAAAACGAAAACAGGTTTGGCACCAGTCTTTCGGCCTATGTAAAGGCTGTTCGTGAGGTGGCCGAGTGGTACTCCTTACCCGTTTTAGATTTATATAAAAATTTAGGTGCAAACCCCAATGTTCCTATAATTAAACAGACCTATATGCCCGACGGACTGCACCCCAATAATTTGGGTCATAAACTGATTGCAGAAAAAATTGCAGCATTTTTAAGGGCAATGTAGACTATATTACCAAATATATTATAACTATAACCTTAAAATTTTTTAAATTTGCTATTGCATTTTATCTTTTTTTGTGGTATTATTTTAACGTTGACCGATTTTGAAAGGGGTGTCAGTATGAAACAGGGAATTCATCCTAAGTATGAAACCACCACCGTTAAGTGTGCATGTGGTGCTGAATTTGAAACTCGCTCTACCAAGGAAAACATCCGTTTGGATATTTGCTCCAAATGTCATCCTTTCTTTACTGGAAAGCAAAAGCTGGTTGATACCGGCGGACGTGTAGACCGTTTCAAAAAGCGTTTCAATATGGAAGAGAGCAAATAATTATTCTTTAAAAGATAATTTAACCCCGTGTGCTTTAAGCACACGGGGTTTTGCTTTTTTATATTATAAAACATCTTCGGGGTAAAAGGCGTTTGTGCAGGCCTTCCGTCCCCTTTCATCCACAACGGTAAACCTAAACCAACCATATTCAGGTCTTATAATAAAGTTGGCATATTCTATTGGCTGACCGTTTTCAGCATAATAGACCTGTGAATTACGAATTTCAAAGGTTATTATAATGCGGTCGGCGGGGGCGGTGGTTATGTGGGCTTTGCCCTCCTCATCAACCCAAATATCCTTGATTTCGGGTCCTTCAGATGCGTAAAAATCGCCATCCTCCAGCGCTTTGGTAATGGTACGGTATTTTAAATCCTTTGCCCTTATTACGGTAAAGGCAAGACCCGAATCAAATCGGCGGGTACCCATAGGCTTTTTATTATGATTATCATCGGCGCCTATGCAATAAAGTCTTTGTCCCTTTTCAAGCATATCATTATAAACTCTAGGGTTATAATCATCATACCCTTCGGCCGATGCGCCACCGTTAAAAATTTCAAAGGCGTGCATACCGTTATAATTCATATATTCGGGGTAGCTTTCATAGGACCAGGTGGGGTGATTATAGGTGACAAAAAAGCCTTTTTTTCTTGCCGTTTGCATAATATAGCTAATACATTCAGGTGTGTACTCGCGCTCAAAATCGGGCTCATTTTCATCAAACTTAACTAAATGGGCATTTTTTGGTGCATTATGGATTAAATACTTACTGCGGTGCCAAAATGGCTGAATTAAATTATCCTCATCCAAGGCAATAAAACAAATATGGCAGGTTTTTATTTTATAAAATGGCTCATCCTTGGGCTCATTTATTTCCATTTCAAAACCGTGAAGAATTAAAAAGTTTTCATCACCAAGCTCATCGTGGGGAATTAAAATATCGTGGTCGGTATAGGCAAGTACCGAATAGCCCAAATCCTTATAAACTTTAGCAACCTGCTCAGGGGTGTAGTGTCCGTCCGAAAGGTTGGTATGGCAGTGTAAATTTGCCTTATATGAGTTAATCTCATCACTTTTAGGAAGTAAATATTTTTTCATATTATCACCTGCTTTTTATAGTATAATTATATCACCAAAATTTTATAAAATCAATACAAAAAGAACTATCAAGGGAACTATATACCCTGTTTTTTAGTATTAGAGTTGAAAAAGCATATAAATTTATGTTAAAATATAAAAGAGGTGTTTTTTATGAAAAAAAGCATTAAAATATTAGTTGCGGTTTTGGTTTTAATTGCACTTAATGCAACCACAGTTTTTGTAATATGTGGTTGTAATGATACCGAAAACCTAAATCCTTCATTTACAGCAACTGTGCTTGAAACCGAACCAAAGCTTTTAGTTACACCTGACGCCGACACAAATGAAGCAAAAAGCAGCGATAAAATTTATGTAAGCACCAATTTAATTAGCAAAAACCCACTACCTGAACTAAGTGTTGGACAAAAAATCAAAATAGTTTATAGTGGCGAAATAGCCGAAAGTTACCCCGCACAAATAATCAATGTTTTTGCAATATATGAAGCCGATTAGGGCATAAAAAAGCACCCGCTTGGATGCTTTTTTATGCCTTTTTAAATAATGCTTTAAATATTTTTCTAACTAATGGCTGAATAAAGAATAACTGGCTAAATAACGCAAAGGGGAAATTAAAGCAAACTAATCTTACCCAATTAGCAAGTAGGGTTAAAACATCAAAGCCCACAAAGTATGGGTAATAAATTATTGCGGCAAGAAAGCTCATTGCGGGGCACATAAGGGCCACCGTTGCTGAAATTATAGCACATTCAAAAATTACGGGGTGGGTTGTTTTTGGGTCAAATACCTTTGTTGCCAATTTGAATGAGCAGGGACTACCCATAACATTTTCTAAAGTAAAGGCTAGCACAAACTCTAAAAGAACCACCGCCCATATGGGAAAGGTGCGACCAAACATCATAACGCCGCCGTTTTTATAAATTCCATCCAGCACACCTGTAGCACCCGCAATGCTACGGAAAAATTCGCCCTCCACAACATATAGGTTGTAAAAAACAAAGGCGTGCACCGTTATAACAACGGTAATCAGTGCAAAAATAGTTCTTTGAAATTTGGTTGTTGGCATAATAAAATCTCCTTTAAATTTTAAATAAAAAAACACACATAGCATAACGGGTAAATCCTTACAAACTACCGTAATCAGATTTACGCAATTGATGCTACATGTGTCGTTTTGTTTTGTTTTTATTTAATTTTTATAGTTCATCCACAAAGCGGCAGGCAGCAAGTGCTGCTACTGCGCCATCACCTGTGGCGGTGGTTACCTGCCTGATTTTTTTGGTGCGGCAGTCACCTGCTACGAATATACCGGGTACTGCGCCGTTTGGTGCGCAGTCCTCACCTGACACTATATAACCATATTCATCAAGCTTAAGTACATCCTTAAAGGGGTCATTTTCGGGCTTTTGACCAATGGCAACAAATATACCATCCACCTCAAGCAGTTTTTGTTCATCACCTTTTTTTAGGGTGATGCCGGTCATTGATTTTTCACCCAAAAGTTCAGTAACCAATGTGCCTAAAATTACTGTTATATTATCCTTTTTGGCAATTTCTTTTTGCAGGCGTTCCTCACCCGTTAAAAAGTCAAGGTTTTGCACCACATAAACATGGGTACAGCCTTCGCTAAGGGCAATAGCCTCCTGCAATGCGGTATTACCGCCGCCAATAACCGCAACGGTTTTACCCTTATAAAAGGCGCCGTCACAAACGGCACAGTATGAAACACCCTCACCAATAAGTTCATTTTCATTGGGCAGACCTAACTGGCGGTGCTTTGAGCCTGCGGCGATAATAACGCTTTTTGCCACATAATCGGCACCTTCACAGTGAACGGTAAAGTTACCGCCCTCACCCTCAATACCGGTTACGGTATCAAGTTCAATATCGGCGCCCTGAAATGATACCTGGTCAATAAGCTTTTCGGCAAATTCATTGCCGCTCATTACATTAAAGCCGGGGTAGTTTTCAACCCTTGGAGAATATGTAATTTGACCGCCAAAGGTTTCTTTTTCAATTACTAAAACGGTTTTATCTGCCCTACGGGCGTAAAGTGCGGCGGTAAGACCTGCGGGGCCTGCGCCTACTACTATAATGTCATACACCGTAAATTCACTTCCCTTAGATAAACAATCCGCACCGAGCGATGCGGATTGTTTTTTGGTTTAATTATTTAACAGACTGTGCTGATTCGGCAAATGCCTTAATGTTTGAAAGGTTAACTATCTTCTCAGTCTGACCGCCTGCGTTTACAATAAGGGTGGGTGCTTGATGAATATCATACTCAGCAACCAATGCAGGATTTTCATCTGCATAAACCTTTTCATAAGCGATGCCGGCTTTTTCTAAGAATTTTTCTGCCATTTTGCAGTTGGGACAGGTTGCGGTTGCAAAAAGCATAACCTTTTCCTCTGCGGGGCAAGCGAAGTCTTTATCACTTACTGTGGCGGGTGCGTTTTTCTTAGATACTAACTCTTTACCAAACTTAGCAGGCTCATAAACCTTTCTGTGCTTGTATTCCTGTGATTTACCATCGTTCCAGTTTTGAACGGGGCGATAGTAACCGGTAATACGGCTATAAACCTCAGTCTTTTCACCACAGTGGGGGCAGGTATACTGCTCACCTGCGATGTAACCGTGACTCTTACATACTGAATAGGTAGGTGAAAGAGTATAGTAAGGAAGCTTATAGTTTTCAGCAATTTTGCGGATAAGGTTTGCAGCTGCCTTCCAATCGGGGAGTTTTTCACCAAGGAATGCGTGGAAAACGGTACCCGAAGTGTAAAGGGTTTGAAGCTCGTCTTGAATATCAAGTGCTGCGAAAATATCATCGGTATAACCAACAGGCAGGTGTGAAGAGTTGGTGTAGTAAGGTGCCTCACCCTGGGTTTGGTCAGATGCGGTGATAATGTCAGGATAGTGCTTAAGGTCATGCTTAGCAAGACGGAAGCTGGTAGACTCAGCAGGAGTTGCCTCAAGGTTGTAAAGGTCGCCATACTCTTCCTGATAGTCAGAAAGGCGCTCACGCATATGGTTAAGAACCTCTTTTGAGAATTCCTGTGTGGCTTCATTGGTCATATCTGCCTTAAGCCATTTTGCGTTAAGACCAACCTCATTCATACCAACAAGGCCGATGGTTGAGAAGTGGTTATCAAAGCTGCCAAGGTAACGCTTGGTGTAGGGATAAAGGCCCTCTTCAAGAAGGTTGGTAATAACCTTTCTTTTGATTTTAAGTGAACGGGCTGAAATATCCATCATATGGTCAAGTCTTTGATAGAACTCTTCAGGGGTGTTTGCAAGGTAGGCAATTCTGGGCAGGTTGATGGTAACAACACCAACAGAACCGGTGCTTTCACCGCTACCGAAGAAGCCGCCTGACTTTTTGCGGAGCTCACGAAGGTCTAAACGAAGTCTGCAGCACATACTACGAACATCGCTGGGCTCCATATCGCTGTTGATATAGTTTGAGAAGTAAGGAGTACCGTATTTTGAGGTCATCTCAAAAAGGAGCTTGTTGTTTTCGGTTTCAGACCAGTCAAAGTCACTGGTAATTGAATAGGTAGGAATAGGATACTGGAAGCCGCGGCCGTTAGCATCGCCCTCAATCATGATTTCAATGAAGGCCCTGTTAACCATATCCATTTCTTTTTTACAGTCTTTATATTTAAAGGGCATTTCCTTGCCGCCTACAATGGCGTTAAGCTCTGCAAGGTCGTTAGGAACGGTCCAGTCTAAGGTGATGTTTGAGAAGGGAGCCTGTGTACCCCAACGAGAAGGAGTATTTACACCGTAAACAAAGGACTCAATGCACTTTTTAACCTGGTCATAATCAAGGTTGTCTGCCTTAACAAAGGGTGCTAAATAGGTATCAAATGATGAGAAAGCCTGTGCGCCTGCCCATTCATTTTGCATAATACCAAGGAAGTTAACCATTTGGTTACAAAGGGTGGCAAGGTGCTTAGCAGGGGCAGAGGTAATTTTACCGGTAACGCCGCCAAGACCTTCTTGAATTAACTGCTTAAGTGACCAACCTGCACAGTAACCGGTAAGCATTGATAAATCGTGAATGTGAATATCAGCATTGCGGTGTGCATTGGCAATATCATCATCATAAATTTCGCTAAGCCAGTAGTTAGCGGTGATAGCGCCTGAGTTATTAAGAATAAGACCACCTACTGAATAGGTAACGGTGGAGTTTTCTTTAACGCGCCAGTCATTAACCTTAACATAGTCATCAACAATTTGCTTATAATCCAAAATGGTGGACTTAATGTTACGGAGCTTTTCACGCTGACGGCGATAAAGGATGTATGCCTTTGCTACATCGGCATAGCCTGCCTGTACCAAAACAGACTCAACGCTGTCCTGAATATCCTCAACAGCGATATGATGGTCTTTGATTTTTGGTTCAAAATCGGCAGTAACCTTAAGTGCCAAAAAGTCAATAATGTTTTGGTTAAAATCTTTTTCTTGGGCTTCAAACGCCATGGTAATTGCTTCAGAGATTTTGCTTAAATTAAATTCAACTATTTTTCCGTCTCTTTTAATTACGTTGTACATAACATATTTTCTCCTTTTCATTTTCTGGTGCGTATACAAGTATATTATATCTTGTGGCGTTTGTCAATAGCAAAATACAAAATATTGTAAATATTTTTTAACCCAAACACTAGATATTGTATGTGAAAAGCTATTAAAGTCCGCGCACCTCGGCCCTTGGCAGGCGATTTTTGAGCAAATTCAACAAACTTCGCATCTGGTTTTCGTCATATCCGTGAAGTGAGTCATTTATTAAGTTGCCCGAATCCTCAAAGGCTTGTAAAAAGTACTTGCTATCCCCTTCAAGCCAGTCGGCAATATCATTGATTTCATTTTCACCGTGAAGCTCCTTAACTACGGTTGTGCGGAATTCATAATCAACCGTACCCTTTTTAAGAAAGTCCACACTGCGCTTAATGGGTGCAATGTTAAAGCCCTGTATTCCGGTTGCCCTACCATACCCCGATGGGGAGCTTTTAATATCCATTGCTACATAATCAATAAGCCCTTTTTCAACAAGGGTAATCATTTTATCGGGTAAAAAGCCGTTGGTATCAAGCTTTACGGCATAGCCCATATCCCTTATTTTTATTATAAACTGCTCTAAATCGGGTTGCAGGGTTGGTTCGCCACCCGTAATGCAAACGCCGTCTAAAACACCCTTGCGCTTATTTAAAAAGTCAAAAAATTCATCCTCGGTCATTAGGGGTACATATTCAGGTCCTATTACAAGTGATGCGTTATGGCAAAAGGGACAGCGGAAATTACAGCCACCCGTAAAAACGGTGCAGGCCATTTTGCCGGGGAAATCTAAAAGGGTTAATTTTTGAAGACCCATAATTTTCATAATATATTACCTCTTTATAAAAAAGTTATTGCTCTTTTTTAATAATACCACACATTTGTATAAATAACAATAAAAAACTGATTGATTTACACAATATATTGTGGTAGAATATAGTAAAGCATAAATAAAACCTTTACGGAGGATATATTATGAAAAAAAGTGAACTGCTTGTTCAAAATCAATCTCTCTTTGCAGAGGTTGAGCGCAGAGCAACAGAAATTGAGGGACTTAAAATTAAAATTGAAGAGCTCACTGAAAAGGCCGCAGATATTATTAAGGAAAATGATGAGCTTAAAAAAGCCCTTGAAGAGCTTAAGGCACAAAACCAAGAGCTTGAACAGCTTAATAAGCAATTGCATATTTCTGCCCTACAAGGCATTACATTAAATAATGATGCCCAAACTGTAGAAGACGATGCTACCGAAGAGGCTTATGAGCAGCAAGAGGTTTTAGAGGAAGTTTTAGAGCCTGAAGCCGTGACCGAAGCCGTGACCGAACCCGAGTCCGAACCCGAGTCCGAACCCGAGCCCGAGGTTTTGCCTGAGCAACCGATAGACCAGTTTAAAAAAACAGAGCAACCCGCATTTACCCCCGCCCCCGAGGAGCTTAGCTTATACGGTGCAGAGGTTATTGGCAGGGTAACACGAGTTACAGCAAGTGTGCTGAATAAAATTGAGCAGATAGGCGGCGACGCCGCGGCAAGCCTTAACACACTGGCGCTTGGCAAAAATGAAAGCATTAAGTTTGCGGTGCTATCTTTAGCGCAAAGCGGTAGAGAGCCAAACGAAATCAAGGCAGAAATGGACCGCCTGGCAAACGAAGCAATAATTTATTTAAAAAGTATATAAAAGAAAAAAGCACTTAGGTTTTTCGCCTAAGTGCTTTTATTATAGTCCTTTAAAAAACTCATCAAAATCGCAGTTATAAATACTTTTAAGTTCAATAATAACGCTAACCTTTATATTTAATTCCCCGGACTCGTATTTTGCATATGTGGTTCTACCAATATCACAACCACGCCTTTGCAGCTCTGCACACAGTTTTTCTTGTGAAAGGCCGCTATTGTTTCTAAGTCGGCGTAAATTATAACCCATATTGCGGTCTCGCCTTAATTTTTGTTCCATAAGCATTTTTAAAACTCTATATCGGTAAGGGTTGCGGCCATAACCGCCTTAATGGTGTGCATACGATTTTCAGCCTCATCAAAAACTATTGACTGTGCGCTTTCAAAAACTTCATCGGTAACCTCCAGCGCGTCAAGGCCGAACTTTTCATAAACCTCCCTGCCTATTGTGGTTTTAAGGTCGTGGAAGGCAGGTAGGCAGTGCATAAAGCGACACTGCTCACCCGCTATGCTCATAAGCTTTGAATTTACCTGATAGGGGGACAGCTCTTTAATGCGCTCACCCCAAACATCGGCGGGCTCACCCATTGATACCCAAACATCGGTATAAATTACATCAGCGCCCTGCACTGCATCCTCAGGGTTTTGAATAAATTCTAAAACGGCGCCTGTTTCTTTAGCAACTTCAAGGCAGGCCTTTACAAGCTGCTCATCGGGGAAGTATTTTTTAGGTGCGGCGGCAACAAAATGCATGCCCATTTTAGCACAGCCAACCATAAGTGAATTACCCATATTATAGCGGGCATCACCCATATAAACCAGCTTTTTGCCTTTAAGTGAGCCAAAATGCTCCTTAATGGTTAAAAAGTCGGCCAAAATTTGTGTGGGGTGAAATTCATTGGTAAGACCGTTCCACACGGGTACACCTGCATAGTTTGAAAGCTCCTCCACAATTTCTTGACCAAAGCCGCGGTACTCAATACCGTCAAACATACGACCAAGCACCCTTGCGGTATCAGCAATGCTTTCCTTTTTGCCGATTTGTGAGCCTGTTGGTTCTAAATAAACGGGGTGCATACCAAGGTCGGCACCCGCCACCTCAAAGGCACAGCGGGTACGGGTACTGGTCTTTTCAAAAACCAGCGCAATATTTTTACCCTCACAAATTTTGTGAGCAATTCCCTGCTTTTTCTTTGCCTTAAAATCGGCGGCAAGGTTTATAAGTCCCTCAATTTCAGCGGGGGTAAAATCTAAAAGCTTTAAAAAGCTTTTTCCTTTTAAATTCATAGCAAGGCACTTCCTTTACAGACAGCTTTTTATAATTTGAACGGCGGTTTTTAAATCTTCAAAGGGAATATTAAGTGCGGGTAAAAGCCTAACCTTATCTTTAGCGGTAAGGCAAAGCACACCCTTTTCCATTGCGTCCTTAACCACATCGCCTGCGGGCTTTTGGGTTTTAATACCCACCATAAGACCCATACCGCTAACGCTTTCTACACCCTTGGCAGATTCAAATTCGCTAAAAATATAATCACTTTTTTGTTTTACCTCAGCCAAAAAATCATCGGTAAGACGATTTATTATGGTAAGCGCCGCCGCCGAGCAAACGGGGTTTGCGCCGTAGGTGGAGCCATGGTCACCAAAGCCCAAAACATCCCCTACTTTATCATCCAGCAAAACGGCACCTATTGGCAATCCGCCGCCAAGTCCCTTTGCGGTGGAAACGATATTAGGCTTAATGCCAAAATTCATATAGGCATAAAGCTTGCCCGTACGACCGTTACCTGTTTGCACTTCATCAACAATAATAAGGAAGTTATATTTTTTAGCAAGCGCTTCAATACCCTTAATATATTCATCATCAAGGGCTATAACGCCGCCCTCACCCTGAATACACTCAAACATAACTGCGGCAACATTGTTTTCCTCAAGCATTTTTTCAAGCGCTAAAAGGTCATTTGCGGGGGCGTGAATAAAGCCATCGGTAAGGGGGTTGAACAGTTCATGATAATGACTTTGACCCGTTGCGGCAAGTGTGGTAATGGTGCGACCGTGAAAGCTGTTTTCAAGGGTTATGATTTTATAGCAGTCGACACCCTTATTTTCAGCCGCCCACTTTCTGGCAACCTTAATGGCACACTCATTAGCCTCGGCACCGGAATTACCAAAGAACACCTTGCTCATACCTGTTTTTTTACATAAAAGCTCGGCCAATTTTGCCGAAGGCTTGGTATAATACAGGTTTGATGTATGCTGAAGCTTATTTATTTGGTCACAAACGGCACTGTTCCACTCATCATCGGCAAAGCCAAAGGCGGTAACACCAATACCAGAGCCCATATCAATGTACTCTTTGCCATTTATATCCTTTACCTTACTGCCCTTGCCCGATACCAGCTGGACATCAAAACGGTTATATGTACCGGCTATATATTCCTTATCGGTGGATTTAAACTCACTCATTTTATTCACCCGCGCTTACCATTGTACCGGCACCTTCATCGGTTAAAATTTCCATAAGGATTGAGTGCGGTACACGGCCATCCATAATAATTACATTTTTAACACCCTTGTCAATTGCTTCAACACAGCAATCAACCTTGGGTATCATACCACCCGAAATTACACCCTCATCACAAAGGGTTTTAATATCACCAATTGTAACCTTGGGTATAAGGGTTGATGGGTCATTTTTATCACGCAGGATACCGTCAATGTCGGTCATCATTATAAGACGCTCGGCCTCCAATGCGCCTGCGATAAATGCGGCGGCGGTATCACCATTGATATTATATGCGTTGCCGTCCTTATCACAGCCGATGGTTGAAACTACCGGAATATAGCCCTTTTCTAAAAGGTCGTTAATGGGTTCAATATTAACATTGGTAACCTTACCAACAAAGCCTAAGCGTTCATCCTTAACGGTGGCTTCAATAAGGCAACCGTCCATACCGGATATGCCCATAGCCTTACCGCCCATTTTTTCAAGCAGGTTTACAAGGGTTTTATTAACCTTACCTGCAAGCACCATTTGAACAATATCAACCGTTTCTTTATCGGTAACACGAAGACCGTCAACAAATTCGGGCTTTTTACCAAGCCTGTCCATTAGGTCGTTAATTTCGGGACCGCCACCGTGAACAAGAACAATTTTAACGCCAATAAGCCACAGAAGAACAATATCCTCCATAACCTGTTGCTTAAGCTGTTCATTTATCATGGCATTGCCGCCGTATTTAACAACAACTACCTTGCCGTTATAACGCTTAATGTAGGGTAAAGCCTGGGTTAACACCTCAGCCCTTTTAGCATTGGAAAGTTCAAACTGCATTTTTTATTTCTCCTTTAAAAAGGGATTGATACATATTAGTAACCTTAAATTTGTTTGTAGAATGCCTTTAAGTGAGCGGTGCCGCATTTTTATACTGCCCCGAACGCAAAAGGCGTTATACGGGCAAATTTTTAAGTTTAGGTTCTGTAATCGCCGTTTATTTTAACATAATCA